>CAZKYJ010000137.1:0-9076 GCA_964556355.1 uncultured Verrucomicrobiales bacterium
ATCCCCGCACCGAGCTCACCCAGGTATTGGACGAGGTTGTAGGTGAACGAGTCGTAGTTGTCGATAACCAAGATCATAGCTCAATCGGCGCCCAGCCTGATGGCTCGCCCCACGGCTCGCACCATCGCTTTTGCCTTGTTCACCGTCTCTTCGTATTCGGCGGCCGGAACCGAGTCCGCCACCACGCCGGCACCCGACTGGATGTAGACGCTCCCGTCTTTGACCACGCAGGTGCGCAGGGCGATGCAGCTGTCGTGGTTCCCGTCGAAGCCGAAGTAGCCGACGGCGCCAGCGTAGGCGCAGCGCTTGTTCTTCTCCAGCTCGTTGATGATCTGCATGGCGCGCACTTTTGGAGACCCGGAGACCGTGCCCGCCGGGAACGTGGCGCGCATGACGTCGTAGGCGCTGCGCCCGTCGGCGAGGGTGCCGCGGACGTTGCTGACGATGTGCATGACGTGCGAGTAGCGCTCGATGGTCATGAGGTCGCTGACGACCACGCTGGCGAACTCGGAGACCCGACCGACGTCGTTGCGGGCGAGATCGACGAGCATGATATGCTCGGCGCACTCCTTCGGGTCGGCGAGGAGATCGCGTTCCAGCGCGAGGTCTTCCTCCTCGGTCTTGCCCCGCCAGCGGGTGCCGGCGAGCGGGCGGATCTCGACGCTACCCCCGAGGCACTTGACGTGCACCTCGGGCGAGCTGCCGACCAGGGAGAAGCCCCCCAGCTCTAACAGGAACATGTAGGGCGAAGGGTTGACGTGCCGGAGCGCGCGGTAGAGATCGACGGCGCGCCCGGAAAACGGCACCTCGAAGCGCTGGGACGGCACGAACTGGAAGACGTCGCCGGCATAGATGTATTCCTTGCCCCGCTCGACGATGGCCTCGTATTCCTCACGCGTGGTGTTGCAACGGGGTTCGGGAACCTCATCGGAATCGCCCTCGTTGGCGCGCATCGGCCGGACGTGGAGCGGGCGCTCGAGCTTTTTGATCGTGCCGTCGATGGCGGAACGCGCGGCCTCGTAGGCGGCCTCGGCGTCATGGTGTTCGTCGGTGAATACGTTGGCGACCACCTGGATCATGCGGAAGCGGTGGTCGAAGACGACGACGGTGTCGGTGACCATGAAGACCATGTCCGGGAGGCCGAGGGCGTCGGGTGGCGGCGGGGAGACCGTGGGCTCGAACCAGCGGACGGTATCGTAGCCAAGGTAGCCGACCGCACCACCGTGGAAGCCGGGCAGCTCGGCTCCGGGAACGGGGCGGAACTCCGCCATGAGCGCCTCGAGATCGGCGAACGGGTCGGTGGCCGAGTCGAACTGGCGGAGCTCGCCGCGGTCGGTGACGCGCACGGATTTGTCCCGCGCCTCGAAGACGATCCGGGGGTCGGAGCCCAAGATCGAATAGCGGCCGGATTGCTCGGTGCGCTCGGCCGACTCGAAGAGGAACGCGTTGGCGCCATCGCTGATCTTCCGGAAGGCGGAGAGCGGGGTCTCGTAGTCGGCCGTCAGCTCGGCGTAGACCGGCACCGTGCCCTGCCCCGCCGCGAAAAGAGGGCGGAAGTCGTCGAGCGATGGGGTCAGCTTTGTCGGTTCAGCGTTCAAGGGGCGCACGGTGGAAAATCGGGCGGGAAAGTGAGCGCCACGGGGGAAATATGCAAATCGCGGATTGGCCGATCACGAGCGGGACTGCCAGGCGACGACGAGAACGGCGACGAGGAGAACGGTGAGACCGGCGCCCGCGAGCCCGAGGGTCGCGTAGGCGAGCCCGGCCTGCATCGAGAGCGCATCGGCGATCGCCTGCGGCGAGTTGTCCTCGGCCTTCTGGGCGGCGAAGGCCGCCGACTGGTTCCGCTGGGCGATATGAGCGGCGAGCGCCAAGACGAGAAGCGCGATCCCGGTGCCGAAGGCGATTTTTGGTTTCATCCTCATGGGCTAGCGGCGGGCTTCGAGCAGGACATAGTCGGCGCCCCGCTTTTCCTCGCTCTCGCCGACGGGGGTGAAGGCGAACTCCTGAAATCGGGCGACGCCCTCCACCTTCGCCAGAACCTCCCGGCTGAGGAGGACATGGGTCGTACCGTCCGGGATCCTGCTGGCGCGATCGACGACCGCATAAGGGGGATCGAGATAGAAGAGGAACGGTTGGATACCGGGGTTGATGACGCAGAGGCGCGCGCCGCCGGGGAGCAGCCCTTGGAAATAGCGGCCCACGGGGCGGACGTCCTCGTGCTCCCGCATCGTGGGCACCGCCACCGCGGCGTAGAGGATGGCGATCCCTGCCATCAGGCTCCCGGAAGCGAAGAGCGGGTGTGCGAGATTCGCCAATCCCACCAGCGCGACAAGACCGGCGGCGACCGCCGCCAGCCGGACGACCGGGACGGCCGCCTCCGGCAAGAACACGGCGATGACGGCCAGGGCGCCGACGACGTAGAGGAGCCAGCGGTTGACGGCCCGCCACACGCCGAAGAGCCGGCTGTCGGGAAGCACCGTGTGCTCTAGCAGGATGGCGAGGAGAAGCGAGGCCGGGACGAGCACCGGATGCATGTAGCGCGCGAGGGTCGCCGGCACCAGCGCGACGGCCAAGAAACCGAGGGCAGCACCCCACGCGGTACCCCGCATCCACGCGCGCCTGCTCCGGTCGTCACCGGGCCATCCCCGGCGCGACGCCCGCCACCAGAGGAAGACGAGGATGAATACCCAAGGGGCGAAATTGAGCGCGCCCTCCAAGGGCGTGAACAGCCATTTCCCGACATCGAGGTGGGACGGATCGAGCCGGCTGGTGAACTGTTCGAGCCAGACCTCGCCCGGCTGTTCCCCGTCGGGGAACGATTCGGCTAGCCGGCGCTTGTTGAGCATCGCCCATGGGAGGGCGATGGCGAGCATCACGCCGATGCCGAGGAGGTGCGGCAGCCGGACGAGGGCGCGGAGATCTTTGGAGAACCCGAGGATGAATGCGACGGGAGCGTAGAAGAAAACGAGGTGGAGCGGCCCCTTTGCGAGGATGCCCAGCCCGAGGAAGAGCCAGGGGACGCTGTAGGTGAGCCACGGTGAGCGGCGCTGGATCCAGAGCGCGGACCAGGAAACGAAGGCCAGTCCGGAGAGGGCGACGTAGAGGGGTTCGATTTCCGCCAGCCGCCCTTTCTCCATCAGCGCGAGGTTGGTGAGGGCGAAAACGGCGGCGGCGGAAGCGGTGTGGATGCCCATCCAACGCGCTCCGAAGGCGACGGTCCCCAGCGCGAGACCGAGGACGGCGAGCACGGACGGCAGCCGCGCCGTCCACTCGTTCTGCGTCCCGGTGGCAAGGAAACTTCCGGCGACCAGCCAGTTGATGAGCGGCGGCTTGCGGCTGTAGGGACGGCCCCCGATCTCGGGAACGGCCCAGTCGCCGTTCATGATCATATTTCGCGCCGGCAGGATCCGGCGCGCCTCTTCGCCCTTGAGTTCCGTGCTCCCGAGCCCCGGTAGGTAGACCGCCGCCCAGAGGATCGTGATGACGATTAGTGCGCCCAGCAGTTTCATGAGCCTCCTTTCGGCAAGAGCTGGCGGTAGGCCTCGCCGACGGCCGCGGTCAGCTCACCGTTCACCCGACCGAGCCGCCGACCATCGACGCGGGCGACGGGCTGAATCTCGCGGGTGGTGGACGTGAGGAACGCTTCCTCGGCGCCCTCGAAGGCACCGATTTTGGTATCCCGTTCTTCCACCGCGATCCCGAGCCGCTTCGCCTCGACGATCGCGAGCGCGCGGGTCACCCCGGGGAGGCAGCCCGAAGCCAGAGTCGGCGTGACGAGGACGCCTTCCTCGACGAGGAAGACGTTGGAAGCCGCCCCCTCGCACAGGTGTCCCACCGTGTTCCCAAAAATGGCTTCGCCGCCACCGCGCCCGTGCGCCCACCGGCGCGCCACGACGTTTTCCGCATACGATGTGGGTTTGATCCCGGCCAAGGCACCGCGCTCATTGCGCACCCACGGGACGACGACGACGTCGGCCGTCGGCGGCCATGCGGGAAAGGGTGCACACGAAACGAGCGTCCCGACGCCAGCGGCGACGGTGATCCGCAATCGGATGCGCCCGTCGCCGAAGTCCCCGACGACGGACGCGATCGCATCGCGGACGACATCCAATGCGGGAACTGCCAACCCGAGGCGATCTGCCGACGTCACCAGGCGCTCGTGGTGGCGGGCGAGCGCGAACGGCTCCCCCCCGTAGACCGCCAATGTCTCGAACGCACCCTCGCCGGTGAGGAGCCCGGCCGTAACCGCGAGAACGGTCGCGGATCCGCTGTCAGCGACCTCGCCGTTGAGCCAAACCGGGGCGGTGGTGTCGGTCGGGGAGGCCATTTACATGGGGGGAACGGGAGCCGCGATGGCCTCCCGGTAACAGTCTTCGAGCTTGGCCACCTGCTCGGTGAGACCGAAGTTCGCCCGGACGGAAGTGGCCGCCGCACGACCGGCCCCGGCGCGCAGCGCATCGTCGCCGAGCAGCTTGAGGATCGCCCCGGCGAGTTCGTGCGGTGACTTCTCCGGAACCAGCAGGCCGTCGCGCCCGCTCTCCACCGCTTCGGGGATGCCGCCGTGCAGCGTGGCGACGACCGGGAGCCCGGTCGCCATCGCTTCGAGCATGGCGTTGGGAATCCCCTCCTGGTCCGAGGTTTCGGTCAGTTCGCTCGGGTGGAGGAAGAGGTGGGACCGTTGGAACTCGGCGCGGAGTTGCGCCTGGTCCATCCAACCGAGTAGCTCGATGTTGCCACCTAACCCCGCCTCGTCCACCGCGAGGCGCAGCCGCCCCTCGACCGGTCCGCTCCCGCAGAGGACAAACTTGGCCTTCGGCCAGACCTTGACCACCTCGGCCATCGCTTTGACCGTCGTGAAAAGCCCTTTTTTCGGGATGAGCCGGCAGGCTTGCACCAGCCGCCATGCCCCGTCGGCAGGGACATCCCGCTCCGTGACCGGGATGCCATCAAAGGGGATCGGGGTACGGTTGAGCCGCAGTTTCTCCGGGGGGCAGCCAAGCTTCTCGATCTCTCCCAGGAGCGAGGCGCTGCGGGCAAGGACGAGCCCGGCCGCGTCGAGCATCCGTTTCATCTTCTCCGGATACCCTTTGCGCTCCATGAACTTGACGACATCGACCCCGTGGAACGAGACGATGAACCGGCCGCCCCAAGCCTCTAACATAGGCAGATATTTGACCGCCTTGTGGCCGTAGTAGACGTGGGCCAACGCGGGGTTGTGGCTCCGCAGGAGGTCGGGCAAATCGTAGGGGTAGTGGGCGGGCAACTGGCGACCGATGGGCCGGGGCGGCGGCCACTGTTTGACGACGTGTTTGTACCAGTAGCGGAGGATGAAATTGCCACGCTGACGGGGGCGCGGCACCTTTGTCATCTGCACGACGGCAGCAGGCTCGGGGTAGAGATCCCGGTGGATGACCTGCTCGGCGAACACAACGGTGCGGTGCTTGCTCAGGTTCACGATCTGCCGGTAGATGCTCTGCATTTCGGGCTTGAGATACGTCCCGCATAGGCTGGCGACCAGCGGGCGGCCCGCGGCTGCGACGGGTTCCGATTCAGGCATCGCCTCCCCCCTTTCCCGCGGGATGCGGACTCCCCAAAGCGATCGCCTCACGGTAGACGTTCTCCAGCGCCGTGATGGCGGCCTCCTGCCCGAACCGGTCGGCGACATCGAGCGCCGCGGCCGCGCCCATCCTCCCCCAAGTTTCCGGCTCGGCAGCGAACCGGAGCATCGCGGCGAGAAGGCCGTCGACGTCGCGCTCGGGCACGAGAACCCCGGCTCGGCCGTCGTCGACCGCTTCGGGGATGCCTCCATGGAGCGTGGAGAGAACGGGGAGACCGGTCGCCATGGCTTCGAGCATCGAGTTGGGGACGCCCTCCTGGTTCTGGTCGTCGGTCACCTGGCTCGGATGCACGAAGGCATGGCTGTGCGCGTAGAGGTCATTGAGTTGGGAACCGCCCAAGAAGCCGGCAAAGTGCACGCGATCAGCTACGCCGAGATGGGCGGCCAGCTTTCCGATCTCCTCCCGCAGCGGCCCCTCGCCGGCGATGGTAAACGTCGATTGCGGGAACGTTCCGCAGAACCCGGCGAAGGCCCGGAGCGCGACATCGAGCCCTTTCTTTTCGATGAGGCGGCAGGCCTGTACGAAACGCCACTGCCCGTCTTCCGGGAACGTCCGGGGCGTGACGGGAAACGCGTCCATGGGGATCCCCGTGCGGTTCATCCGGATCTTCTCGAGCGGACAACCGAGATCGAGCAGCCGGTCCCGCAGCGATTCCGAGCGAACCATGACGAGCGGGATCTCGCGGAGAAGCGCCTTGAGGTTATCGAGATAACCGGGACGATCTTCCCGCGGCATCACGTCGGCCCCGTGGAACGAGACGACCACGGGCTTCGGCCAACGGCGGATGAAGGGGAGCAAATGCACACCGGTATGCCCGAAGTAGATGTGCATGAGATCGGTCTGCCGACGGTGGAGGATCCGTTCGAGGACTCCGTATTCGCCGCGGTAGACGATGGGCGGTTCTTTCTTGATATACTTCAGCCAGAACCGGCGCAGGAAGTTGCTCCGCACCGCCGGGGCGACCTCGACGTCGTCGAACGGAAACGCGTCTTCGCACTGGCGTTGCTTGGCGACCACGAAGGTCTCGAAATCCCGCAGCCCGGTGACCTGCCGGTAGATGTGGAGCATCTCGGGCTTGAGGAACGTGGTGCAATAGCTGGCGACGACGGGACGGGACTCGGGCATGTTGGCGATGGGGGCGCGGGAACGGGCGAGCCATTGTCTACGCTGGGGAGAGCCCGTGTCAAAACGCGCGTGAAGGTGGGCGGCAGCCGCTAGGCCCCCTGCCGATCGACCGCCCTGATCAGGGTTCGCGTGGGGCCGTTGAGATCCATCTGCAGCGCCGTCTCGCGATCGACCCAGCGAAACTCTTCCGCCTCGTGGTTGAGGACGACACCACACCCGTCGCCCGGGGTGGTCGCCGTGTAGTTCATGAGGAGAAAGTGCGCCGACCGCTCGAACTCCGGCGGCTCGATGCAGTCCTGGACGACCACGAAACGGATGGCGTTCAGCGCGAGCCCCGTCTCCTCGCGGATCTCGCGCTGGAGGGCATCCTCGCAGGACTCGCCCCGCTGGATTTTCCCCCCGGGGATCCCCCATTTGTCGCTCCACTTGTGGGTCTTCACCAGGAGGAAAAAACCATCCGACTCGCGCGCGATGAGTGCGCCGACTGTCGCCACCGGCATCGTGCGCAACGGGTCGCCACCCTCGATGAGCCGCTGCAGCGTCGCGAGGTCCCGTACGGTCAGGTCGGGTTGGGCGGCGGCCAGTTTCTGCCCGCTATCATATCCCGTGAGCACGGCGACCGCCCGCACGCCACCCGCCTTGGCGGCCTCCACATCGTGGATCATATCGCCGATGAAGATCGTCTCTGCCGGGTCGAGCCCGTGTTCGCGGATCAGCTCGATAATCGCCACCGTCTTGTCGGCGACCCCGGCATAGACGGCATCGAAACTGTTTTCCATCCCGAGTTCGCGCTCTTGCACCGCAAGGTGATTCGGGTGGATTGCACTGAGCAGGAATCGCTTCCGCTTGGTTTTACTGCAGAACTCTAAAAACTCTTTGGCGTGGGGGAGCGCGGTCACCCGCTCTTTGGCCGTGTCGAAGCGTGCGTGGTAGAGCTCTTCCAGGAGGCCTCCGTCGATGTTCGCTCCGAGGAGTTCGACGTAGAACTCCATGTAGGGCAGCCGGAATCGTTCGCGGAACTCGTCGCGGGTGAGCGAGGGGATGCCGTGGTGTTCGAGGACGTGATTCGTGGCGGCCAGGGTCGGCGGGAGGTCGTCGACCAATGTTCCAGACCAATCGAAAATGACGTTGCGGATCATGGATCAACCGTGCTGGAAGCGGATCCCTCGAATGACGTCCTTGCCGAACTCCGCCTGCAGTTTCGCCAGCACTTCCCCCTTCAACTCTCGATCGAGCGTGTAGAGGATCGCCGGCTGCAGCACGCCGACGACCAGAGTGCGCCGCTCGAGCTTCATCGGGCGGGAATGCCGGGCGATGAACGGGCCAACCAGCCCGGCCCAGGCGGCGACGATCCGGTCTTCGTTCAGGCGGTCGTTCAGCCCCAGCTTGCCGAGGAGCGCAGGCACGAGTTCGGCCGATGTCTTGGTGTAACGCGAGGTGTCGCGCGGCTCCCAGAAACGGCGCCACTCGAACACCGTCCGCTTGCGCATTTTCCACCGCTCCAGCTCGGAGTCGATCTGCACATCGGCGTCCCCCCTGGTCCGGTCATCGCTCAAAGCCCCGCCCTCCTCAATCCGCAGGCTTTGATCGTATTCGCCATCAGCATGGCAATGGTCATCGGGCCGACCCCTCCCGGAACCGGGGTGATCAGCCGGCACTTGGGCGCGACCGCTCCGTAGTCGACGTCGCCGACCAGGCGCCACCCGCGCTTGGCGGAGGGGTCGTCGACGCGGTTGATCCCCACATCAACGACGACCGCGCCCTCCTTGACCATGTCCGCCGTGACGAACTTAGGACGCCCGATGGCCGGGATGAGAATGTCCGCCCTGCGACAGACAGCGGCCAGATCCTTGGTTCGGGAGTGCGCCACCGTGACGGTTGCATTCGCTGCTGGCCCGTTCTGCATCAGCAATAAAGCGAGTGTTTTTCCGACAATCATGCTGCGCCCGATGACCACGACGTTTGCGCCTTCCAACTCGACGCCATACTCGACGAGTAGCCGTTGGCAGCCGAGCGGCGTGCACGGGACGAAGCCGCTCGGATCTTCTAAAGCGAGCTTCGCGACATTGGCCGGATGGAAGCCGTCGACGTCCTTCGCCGGATCGATCGTCCGGATCACCGCCTCCTCGTCGATGTGCGGGGGCGGCGGGCTCTGGACGAGAATACCGTCAATCCGCTCGTCTTGGTTGAGCCCCTCCACCACGTCGAGGAGTTCCGCCTGGGTCGTCTCGCCATCGAGCTCGATCTTGAGGGAATGCAGCCCCAGCTCCATGCACTTCCGCTCTTTCGCCGCCACATAGCTGCGAGACGCGGGGTCGTCCCCGACCAGC
>CAZKYJ010000138.1:0-4219 GCA_964556355.1 uncultured Verrucomicrobiales bacterium
AGCGCCTGTTCGCCAGCCTCGACAACGTCACTCTCATCGCCGGCGAGGCCGGCGCCGATCTTGTCGTCTCTGGGTACAACCCCCTCCGGCCGACGTCCCCTCCGGCCGGCGGCTCCGCCACCGTGACCTACGTCGACGCGGGGCAGGCCACCGCCGGGTTCGTCACGGGCACGGTCGTCGCCGCCGACAGCCCTCTCGTCCGCGACCTCAACTGGCAGCCGCTGCTCCCCCGTGCCACCCCGGCCATCCCCACGCAGCCGACCGATACCGTCCTCGTCTGGTTGGGCGACCGCCCACTGATTTTCCTCCGCCCCCTCGGTGCCGGCCGCCAACAGCTCGCCCTCAACTTCGACCCCCGCGCCTCCAACGCCGATCGGGTCCCCGCCTTCGTCGTGCTCGTCCACCGGTTCCTCGAATCGATTCGCGAAACCAAGATTGCACCGTTCGCCGGCAACTTCGAGACGGGTCAGAAACTTGCCTTTGCCCATTCCGTCGCCCCCGACGCACCGCCCCTCGTACTCGGCGCCGCCGAGATTTCCAAGACCGTCCCCATCAACGAGGCCGCCACCCTCGCCGCCCCCCCGCTTCCGACATTCTTTACCATCGACCAAGGGGAGTCCCGCCTGATCACCGCCGCCGCCCACTTTGCCGACACGCGCGAGGCCGACCTTTCGGCAGCCGCTTCCGACGTCTCCGCCTTTGAGGGCATCGACGCCACCCTCATCCGCCGGAGCGCCCGGAGCGACCCGTGGTGGCCGCTCCCTTTCCTCGTCATCCTCGCCGCCCTCGTCGTCTCGTGGATTTTCACCACACCGGTCGCCAAGGCCTCCGGGGAGTCGGCCCGTGCGACCTAGGCGACGGCGGGGCGCCCGCCCTCCGCGGGCGAACGCCCTCCGCCGCAACCGTTTGAAAATGGCGGACCCCGCTTCACACTGGCGCCGTGACATCCGACAACCCCTACTTCGTCGCCGCCATCGCGATCGTGCTCGGGCTTTTCCTCCTCGATCTGGTGGCAAACCTCCTCAATCTCCGCGCGCTCAAACCCGAGCTCCCCGAGGCCTTCCGGGACGTCTACGACGCCGATAAATACGCGACATCCCAGCGCTACACCCGCGAAACGACCCGGTTCGGATTCCTCGAATCCACGTTTTCACTCGTGGTTTTCCTCGCATTTTGGTGGCTCGGAGGCTTCGGTTGGCTCGACGAGATGACCCGGGGCTTCGGGTTTGGTCCGGTGGTGACGGGGCTCATCGCCATCGGGATCCTCGCCGTCGCCAGCGGACTGCTGGCACTCCCTTTCGAGCTCTACGACACCTTCGTCATCGAGGAAAAATACGGGTTCAACAAGACGACGCTCGGCACCTTCGTCATGGATCAGATCAAGTCGCTGGCCCTGGCCGCCGTGCTGGGAGCGCCGCTGGTCGCCCTCGTCTTGTATCTCTTCGGAACGTTTGCGAACGCGTGGCTCTACGCGTGGTTGGCCGTTTCTGGGATCTCGCTCGTCCTCGCCTACGTCGCCCCGAAATTCATCCTCCCCCTGTTCAACAAGTTTTCGCCCCTGGAGGACGAATCCCTCCGGCGGGACATCCACGCCATGGCCGCCAAGTGTCAATTCCCCCTCACCGAAGTCTCGGTCATGGACGGCTCGAAGCGTTCGAGCAAGTCGAACGCGTTCTTCACCGGCTTCGGGAAGAACAAGAAGATCGCGCTCTTCGACACCCTCATCGAAAAACACACCAATGACGAGCTGGTCGCCGTGCTCGCGCACGAGATCGGGCATTTTAAAAAGAAACACATCGTCCAAGGGATGGTGATCGGCATCATCCACACCGGTGTCCTCTTTTATCTCCTCAGCCTATTCCTCCAGAACGAGGCGCTCTTCGCGGCGTTCGGCGTGGGCGTGCCATCGGTTTATTTCGGCTTCATCTTTTTCGGCCTGCTTTTCAAGCCGATCAACAAGTTGCTCTCCATCGGCATGGCCGTCCTCAGCCGAAAGAACGAGTTCGAGGCCGACGCGTTCGCCTCCGAAGTCACCGGGCAACCGCAGGCGCTCATCACCGCCCTTAAAAAGCTCTCGGCCGATAACTTGAGCAATCTCACCCCCCACCCGTTCTACGTGTTCATGGTCTACTCCCATCCCCCGATGCTCGAACGGATCCGCGCGCTTTCCCCGGCATGAGCGATCCCCGGCATTTCATCGTCGGCACCGCCGGCCACATCGACCACGGAAAGAGCACGCTGGTCCTCACCCTGACGGGAACCAACCCCGACCGCCTCCCTGAGGAGAAAGCACGGGGACTGACCATCGACCTCGGCTTTGCCCACCTCAGCATGGACGGCCTCGAGATCGGGATCGTCGATGTCCCCGGCCATTCGGATTTCGTCAAGAACATGGTGGCCGGGATCGGCGCCATCGACCTCGCCCTTATCATCGTGGCCGCCGACGACAGCTGGATGCCGCAGACCGAGGAACACGTGCAGATCCTCAGCTATCTCGGCATCACCCGTGCGGTGGTCGCACTGACCAAGGCCGATCTTGTCGACGAGCTCGACACCGAGCTTGCCATCGAGGATGTCCGCTCGCACCTCGGGGGAACCCCCTTCGCGGATGCCCCCATCGTCCCGGTCTCCGCGCCGAAGGATATCGGGCTCGATACCCTCCGGCAGACCATCTCCGCGATCCTCCGCGACGCGCCCGATACCGGCGATGTCGGGAAGCCACGCCTGCACATCGACCGCGCGTTTTCGCCGACGGGCGTCGGCACGGTGGTTACCGGGACGCTGGTCGGTGGGACGCTCGCCAAGGGGACGCGCGTGGCCATCGCCCCCGGCGGGCAGGAGGCCAAAGTGCGCACGCTGCAAAACCACGGGAGCGAGGTGGCGCTCGGCCTGCCCGGCTCCCGCATCGCCCTGAACATCCCAGAGGCGGCACTGGCCTCGGCCAACGACCGCGGGGGGATCGGGCGCGGTCTCACGGTCACGCTCCCCGCCCTCGCCGCGACGACCGATCTCATCGACGTGGAAGTCTGGCGGAGCGACCGCGAGATCGTCGGCCAGCCCGCCACGGTGACGCCGCTCAAGACGGGCAAATATGTTCGGGTTCACGTTGGCAGCGCCGATCTCGCCGCCCGGCTCTTTTTACTGGACGGCTCCGAGCTCCTCCCAGGCGGGCGGGCGTTCGCCCAGCTCCGCTTCGATGCGCCGGCACACGCCTTTGTCGGCGACCGCTTCGTCATCCGCGACTGGGCACGGCGCGGCACGGTTGGCGGTGGTGTCGTGCTCGATATCTCTCCGCGACGGCGCAAGTTCCGTCGCGCCGAGCAACAGGCATTTCTCAGCCAACGCGCCGCCGCTCCGGCGGATCCCGCCGTCTTGCTCGACTCGCTCCTCGCCCGGGACCAGGTGGTGGCGCTCCCCGCCCTGGTGCGGAGCCTCGTCCCCCGCGAGGCCGTCGAAGCCGCGATCGCCAGGGCCGGTGCGGTGCGCAAACACGACCGGCTCATCGACCAGAAGTTCTGGGACGAGACCGTCGCCACCCTCCGCGACAAGCTCGCCAAGTACCACGAAGCCCACCCCGACCGGCCCGGGATGGCCGCCGCCTCGCTGCGGGGGACGCTGCGGGCCGACGTCTTCGAGCTCGCCAGCGAAGAGTTCGCCCGGGTGCCCGGCGGCTTCCGCCTCCCCGAGTTCAACTCCCGCCTTCCGTCCGAACTTGGCCCGGCCCGTAACCGCCTGCTCGACGCCCTTTCCGCCAACCCCATCGAACCCCCCAACCCGAAAGAACTTCTGAAAACCGAGGACGATCGCCGGGTCTTCAAATTCCTCGTCGGCAGCGGCGAAATCATCGACCTCGACGAGAAGTGCGCCCTCACCGCCGCCGCCTACGCGCAGCTTCAGGCCACGATCACCAGCTTCCTCGCCGGCCGCGACCCGGCCTCCGCCTCCGAGATCCGCGAGGCCACGGGAACCACCCGCCGCGTTCTCATCCCCCTATTGGAGCGCCTCGACCGCGACGGCGTCACCCGCCGGGCCGGCGACCTGCGGACGGTTCGCTCGTAGGCGCTGCTCGCCATCGACGCTACGCCCCGACGCGCCTCGCTTTCGCCTGCTCGGCGAAGTCGGGGAGCTCTTTCCCCCTCCCGATCACCACGAGAGTGTCCCCCTCCCCCAGCACCAGCGTGCCCTCCGGTTCCACCACGGTTTCACCGCTTGACCTCTT
>CAZKYJ010000138.1:4229-9061 GCA_964556355.1 uncultured Verrucomicrobiales bacterium
CCGCCAGTATGAGGAAGCTCACACCGCCGTTCTCCTCAACGTCCGCGAGCGCCTGACCGACCAAGGGTGAATCCGCTTCCACACTCAGCTCCTCCATGCGTAGCCCGAGGTTGAGCAGCGCGGGACGGAGGTTTTTGCATTCCGCGTCGCTGGCCAGGAACTCCGACGCGCTCGGCCGGAGGATCATATCGGCGATGCGCTCGGCACCGATGTAGGTCGGCAAGACCACCCGCTTGGCTCCCGCCTGCAGGAGCTTCTGCTCGGTGCTCGGTGCCTCGCCCCGGGCGATGACCTCGATGCCGGGATGGAGGTTGCACGCCGTCAGGGTAATAAAGACGTTGAGCGCGTCGTTGGAGAGGACGGCAGCCAGAGTCGTCGCGCGGGTGATGCCGACCTCGAGCAAGGTGGCATCGCTCGTGGCATCCCCCTGGTAGACGAGGTAGCCGGCGGCGTCCGCTTCCTTGATAAAATCCTCGTTCACATCAAGCACGACGAAGTCCCGCTTTGCCGCCGCCAGCTCGGCGGCAATGGTGCGCCCGGTGCGCCCGAACCCACACACGATGACATGCCGATCGAGCTTGGAAATTTGCTTGGTCATCCGTCGCAGCCCGAGGGCGCTGTGTAGGGCACCCTCGATGAGGAACTGGATCAGCGCGCTGGTCAAGAAAATCAAGCTGGTACATCCCAGCACGATGACCGAGATGGTAAACCCCTGCAGCACCGGCGTCCTCACCGGGTTCACCTCGCCATAGCCGACACCGTAGATCGTGATGACGGCCATGTAGATGGCATCCATCACCTGCCACCCCGCTTGCACGTAGCCGGCGATCGCCAACGCGAACGTCAGCCCCATGAGGATCGCTCCCATCGCCACCAGTTTCGTGCGCGTGTTCATTGGCAAGTTCTGACAGTCGACCGCCGTGAGGTCCTCTCGCCGTCTAGCACGATCTGCGCGTCCCGGCAACAAGCCATTCGTCCCGGCAGCACCAAGGGAGCTGGTTTCTTTCGTGAATCTTGATATTTTAGATTGCCCCGCATTCTCGATGCTGTTAGAAATGGCGATCAAATGTGAGAATCGTTCGACCGAGAGCTGACAGTACGGGCGTGATGGCACTCGCCGTCGTGATCGCGTGCGCTCTGGTCGCCTTCTCCGCCGCCGGCCCCGCCCGCGCGCAGTCTGGAGCCAACGCGACGACCGGACTTGTCCCGACGGACGGGTCGCCGATCCAGCCGTCGGAGATCGGCCCGGCGCCCGAGTCCCGCATCCTTGACGAAGCGCGAGTTTTTGATCCCGAGCGGAAGCGGGTGCTGGCCGAGTCCTTGGCCAATGTGAGCGCCGAGCAGGGCGTGGAGATCTACGTGGCTGCCTACAGCTTCCTCCTCGGCGAGACGATCGATGCGCGAGCGACCCGCCTGAAGCGGGCGTGGGTGACGGGTCCGCGCGGCGTCATCGTCGTCTACGTCCGCTCGACCGAGCAGATCACCTTCGCCGCCAGCGAGGACTTCGTCGACTTCCTTCCGCGGGAAGACCTCATGCAGGTCTTCACCTTCGCCGCCGCCCGTGCCCGCGGCTTCCCCGGGCAGGAGCTGACCCACCCGGAGCGAATTGAGATCGCCTGCACCAATCTCGCGAGCGCCCTCGCCACGCGCCTCACCGAGCGGAAGGACGGCCTGTGGCGCTACCAGCGACAGATCGCTTTCTTCCTCGTCGCTTTCGCGCTGATCCTCCTCGCGCTGACCCTCTTCGGCTGGACGCTCTACCGGTGGCACCTCAAGACGGAGAAGAGCGCCGCGGAGTTTTACTACTTCCCGCCGGTTCAGGTTGGGACACGTTTCGGGGCGAACTTCGGCGGGGGCTCGCTGGCGGAAATCCGGTTTTGAGCCCCTTGCGCCGGCTTCCCGCGGCTGCACACTCGGTGGGATGAGAAGTCGCCCCCTCCACCAGATCGCCCTTTTCTCCCTCGGCTTCGCCCGGTTGGCCGCGGGGGCACCGCTGGTCGTCACTTCCGATTTCGAGGGGGGCTCGGTCGATGTCATCGCCATCGACAATGGCACGCGTTCGATCGCCTGTGCCCCCGGCGGCGATCCCGCTCGCGGCTGGCCGTGCTGGTGGTTTTTCCGCATCGATGGAATCGCGCCGGGAGAGACGATCACCGTCCGGCTACGCGGATCCGATGCGGCCGTCGGCAAGCCGGGCGCACCGATGCGGAAGCCCATCGCACCTGCCTGGGCGATGCCCGACCAGGCCACCTACTCGACAGACGGCAAAACTTGGCAGCACTCCGGCAAGGGGACCCGCGACGGCGAGTGGATGGTCTACCAACTGGCACCCGGATCGGCTTCCGCCTACGTCGCGTGGGGCCCTCCCTACACCCCGACCATGGCGGAGCAATTCGTCAGCGCCGCCGCCGAGAGTTCCCCGCACGCCACGGGCGAGCAGCTATGTCTCTCGCGCGGGGGACGTCCCGTGCCGATGCTCACGGTGCGCGAGGGAACGCGGCCGACGGCCGAGCGCTTCGGCGTCTGGGTGCAGGCCCGGCAACACGCTTGGGAAAGCGGGTCGAGCTGGGTCGCGCAGGGCTTCATCGAGTGGCTCGTGGGCGACACCCCGGATGCCGGATGGTTGCGCCGCCACGCCGACATTTCGGTGATCCCGATCATGGACGTCGACAACGCCGCCACCGGCAACGGCGGAAAAGACGCCCAGCCGCACGATCACAACCGCGACTGGTCCCCGAACCCGAACTGGAACGAGGTCCGTGCCGCCCAGCGCGCGATCGGTCGGCTCATCGACGGGAACCGGATGGATGTTTTCCTCGACCTACACAATCCGGCTCCCGGAGATCCGACATTCTTCTACGTGCTCGACGCGGAGTTCCTCGGCGAGGAGGCGGCCGGTCTCCGCGACCGATTCATCGAAATCGCCTATGGAAGGATCAGTCGCCTCAAACCCATGGTTCCGATGAGCCGCACCACGAAAGTGACGGGAGCCGACTACCACCCTCTCTGGCGGCAGATCAGCGCGAACTGGGTGGCCATGAACGGCAATCCGCACACCGTCAGCCTCTGCCTCGAAACGATCTGGAACGGCCCAAACAGCACCGTTGAGGGCTACCGTTCGGTCGGCGGTGCCCTGGCCGCCGCGACGCGGGACTTCCTCGCGGATCGGCCGACCGCCCGTTGAGCGACCGCCGCATGGCCCCGCGGCCCCGCCGTTCTCCCCGGATCGATCGGTCAACCGTCCGCGCGGTGACGGACCGCGACGTTACAATCCTCCGCTGCAATTCCCATTGCGCCCCCACCCCGACTCATGTTAGAACGGTAAAAGCTCAACCAACAACCACCCATGCCCTTCATCACCTTCTTCATCGGACTCGGGATCTACTGCCTCATCCGCGTCCTCATCTCCGGGTTCTACACCGTCCGGCCCGATGAACGCGCCGTCATCACCTCGTTCGGGCGCGCCGTCCGGCGTCCCGGGGGGGACGCGGTCGATCTGACACTGACAGACGACGAGCGCGAGCGCTACCGCTACCCCACCGTCCAGGTCGTCGGACCCGGTGGCCCCTATTTCAAGTGGCCTTGGCAAAGCGTCCACAAGGTGAGCATCGCCACCCAGACCATCGGCCTCACCTGGGATCCGACCAAGGCGCAGGACACCGTGGAGGCCGTGACGAAAGACAACCTGACGACGGGCGTCAACGGACAGATCCGCTACCGGGCCAACGAGAACTGCCTCTACGCCTACCTCTTCGGCGTGGAAAGCCAGCTCGAGCACGTCATGGGCTATTTCATTTCGATCCTCCGCGAGCGCATCGCCAACTTCACCGACCCGAAAGGCCAAGGACTCCTCGCCGAATCCGAGCTCGAGATGGAAGGCCAGACCACGTCGGTCGATCTCTCCGAAGGGGTCTCGATCAACGACCTACGGAAGAACCTCCCGCTCCTCAACGACTACATGGAGCAGCAGTGCCAGTCGACCGCGGGACGCTACGGCATCGACCTCGAGGCCGCGCTCATCACGGAGATCGATCCGCCCGCCGAGGTCGATCGGGCGCTCTCCGCCATCAACAGCACCCGCAACCAGGTCGCGGCCGACATCAGCACCGCCCGCGCGGACGCCGAACAGCAGATCACCATGAGCAGCCGCGCGGTCGATATCGCCCAGAACAATGCCCAGGCCGAGGTCGCCCCGCTCCGCGTGCTGGCCACCACCCTCACCCAGATCAAGACCGGCGGGGGCTCCGAGGCGCTGAAAGCCTATCTCCGCAACATGCGCGTCCCCCTGCTCGAACGGGCCCGCCGCATCGTCTCCACCCCTTCCGCCTAACCTCACACCCGCCGAAACCATGTTTGAAGTCATCGCTTTTTTTCTCGGCCTGCTCGCCATCCCCATCGTTCTCAAAATCGCTAAAGGCTTCGGCCTCTACGCCACCGTTGGCGAGTGCGAGGCGCAGGTCTACACGCTCTTCGGAAAGGTCATCGGAACGCTCGACGAGCCCGGCCTGAATTTCCCGATCAAAACATTCGGCCCCCGCGCGCTGCTCATCCCGTTCTTCGGGAAAAAGTACGTGGTGAGCACCGCCTTGCGCCAGCACTACCTCCGCAGCCTGATGGTGAACTCGGAGGAGGGCACGCCGATGGGGGTCGGGATCTGGTACGAGATGCAGGTCAATAACCCGGTCGACTACCTCTTCATCAACAGCAATCCGGAGGGCTCGCTCCAGGCCAACGTCGCCAGCTCGACAATCTCGACGCTCAGTAACCTGGAGATGGAGAAGATGCTCGAAGACCGGCACAGCCTCAGCCGTTCCGTCCGCAGCACGGTCACG
>CAZKYJ010000139.1:0-9041 GCA_964556355.1 uncultured Verrucomicrobiales bacterium
TGCCTTGACTCAATTGGACCATAATTATAACCTCGGAAAATATCCCCCAGATTAATCGTAAAAATAATAATTAATCTCACGGATTCGTCAGTAACATGAAACACACCTCCCTCCCTCCCTCCCGTCAGATGGCTTGCCGTCGCCCGATTCTCTGGTGTCGCGCGGGCTTTTCCTTGGTCGAGCTTTTATTGGTTGTGGCACTGGTCTCGACATTGGTGTCGGTTGCCTACGTGTCGTTCTCGGGCCTGGCGGGGGCGGGTTCGGAAGCCAAGCTCCGCCGGGATGTGGCTGCTGTGAATGCTGCCGTGCGAGCCCATGCCCTCAGCGGCGGCGCAAAGCTGCCGTGGGATATGGACGGGGTGGGCTACGTCCTCGCCCAACTGAAGCGCGAGGCACGCTCCGAGGACAAGGACTCGACCATCGGCTTGACCAACGCGTTGATCGATCGCCGGCTCGCCTTCGTGCTCCAGACCGACGAGGAGGCGGCCGAGTCGGGTCTGCGGGTTCTATGGAACCGGGACGAGCAGCTATTCGTCATCGCGGACTCCGGTCCGAAAGGGATCCGGGAATTCTACTTGGACGACGCCTTGGCCGACGATGATTTCGGTAGCGAGGTACGCCGAACCGCCATGGAGTTCGCCCGCGAAGACGCATGGATCTGGGATTTCGACGAGAGCGTCGGCGGCGCCCCCCGGGCACCGAGCCAGATTGGCAGCACCACGCCGCCCACCGCCCAGCCGTCGCCACCGACCCCTCCCGGACGGCTGCCGCTGGAGCCGCCGACCTATTCGGCTCCCGGTGGCGAGTACCCGCTCTTCGATTTCGAGAACTTCATCCTCACGCTGGGCAACCCGAACCCGCCGGGGACCTCGGAGATCCTCTTCGCGGTCAATGACGGACCGTTCACTTTCTACGGGGGGCCAATCTTTTTGGAGCCGGGCTCGGAGATCCGTTCCTACGCCCACTCGATCGACCCTGACCACTGGACGGACAGCGCCGGGGCGGTCGAGGTCTACACTGCCCTGCCGGTCGACCTCGAACTGGCGATGGTATTCGAGCAGGACAGCTTTTCCTATCCCGAGCTCGGCGGCGAGGTGCAGGGAGCCGGCCCAAGCCTGGCGACTCCTTTTCCGGGTACCATCGACCTGCTTCACCAAGATCAGATCCCGGCACGGTTCATCAATAGTGCGAACTTCGACGTGTTGCGGACCTACGACGGCAGCGACCCACTCGCCTCGGGCACCGCGTTGGCCGTCGGCGCCTTCGCCGGCGGGTTCCCGCCCCAGCCGGTTCCCCTATCGTTCGCCCAGTGGCCGGTCGAAGCCGAGTCGCTGACCGTCAGCGTCGCCGCCTTCGCCCACAACGCCGCCATCTTCCGGAACTCCGCGGTGACGACCCGGGTCCTGAACCGCCGGACGCTGACCGTGCCGCCGCCGGTGATCGCGCCCGATCCCGGAGTACTCGAAGTCGATGATACCGTCACCCTGACCCTCGATATCGCTTCCGGTATCATTCCGCCCGGCGCGGAGATCTACTACACGACCGACGGGACCGATCCGGGGGCCGGGCCGGACGGGCGCCCGCTTCGGGGCACTCCCTACACTGAACCGTTCGTCCTCTTCACCGACGACCGCTTCGAAGCGACCGTCGTGGCGCGAGCCTACGCGCCGGCCGGGATGGTCGGCTGGTATGTCCCCAGCGCTCCGGTGGAAGCGGCCTTCGAGGTCGACCTCAAGATCAGCTCGTCCCTGTGGGCGATCGCTGACAAAGAAGGCGCCAAGCTTTTTCAGGTGCAGAACTACCGCACGGCCGGTACGGCCCGCGTCTACGAGTGGGGAGAGATCGTCTATTCCGCGGGTGCGACCCAGGTGCCCCTCGCGCCGGCCGGCTCCCGATCGTCGGTCGAGGCCATGGCCATCACCGCGGCAGGGAAGGGCTACTTTGTCGAGAACGCGCCGGTGACCATCGGTGGGGTGACCTGGAAGCGCCCGGTCTTTTCCATCGACATCGCTGCCGCTGTCCCCGGGGAGCCCGTCGTTGCCGAGCCGGTCGGAGACCTCGGTCCGGTCCTGGAGACCTACGCGGGGAGCCTCGGGGGAGCGGGCGCCGATGCCGTCACCGGCTTGGCCATCAGTCCCGAGGGCAGGCTCTTCGGTATCTACGCCGACGAACGGATCGCCGATCCGGGCACGGCCAACTACCTCTTTCGCGTCGAGGCTCTCACCACCGACGCGCAGGGTGCCTTCGACGACGTCACCTTCGTCGGACGGCTCGGCGATGGTGCGGACGTCGTGACAGGCGCCGGGGATATCGCCTTCTCGGGCGCGGGGGTCCTCTACGTCGCCGACGACCACAGCAATTCCGTCTTCGAGGTCGACCAGGACACCGCGGAGCTGGTCGCAAGCATCAGCAACCGGACGAGCAGCAGCTACCAGGCGCTGGCCGTGGATCCGGAGGACGGCGTGCTCGTGGCTTCCAACGTGTCCGGCGACTCGGCCAACGAGCTCGTCGGAGTCGTGGCGGGGAACGACAATGACACCGGCTATTTCAACTATGCCACCGGGTCCGGCGTGACCAATATCCGCGCTATGGGCTTCTGGACCGAGGATCTCGCCGATCCCATCCCCGCCCCCGTGCCGAGCCTCTACGCCGTGGCGGACGGCGATCGCAATATCTACCACTTCGACCCGGGCACGGGCACTAGTTCCGTCCTCGCTGCCGACGCCCCGTTCGCTCTCAACAGCCTCGCGCACGACATCGGTAGCGGCCGCCTCTACTTCGTCGAGGATGCGGCGGCGAACTTCCGCCTCGGGCGCTATGATATCGCCACCGCGACCTTTACCGATCTCGGGAGCCTCCAGGCGCCGGGGCTGGGCTACCGGCCGTCCGTCCTGCCGCAGAACCTCGTCTTCTGGTGCGACAGCCTCTGGTACATCGCGGCCGATAGCGACGACCTCGTCCGCATCGGTTTCCGTGCCGACGGGAGCATCGCCCGCCAGCAGAAGGTGGCGGACATGTCGATGAACACCACGAACTTCGGCACCGTCGGAGATATCGTGGCGGACGCCGAGGGGACCATGCGCTTCGTGGACGGGGCCGGCCAGCTCTACTCCTACAGCATTCCCAACAAGGCGGCGCTGCAGGCGCTCTCGCTACCGGGCGAGCCGGTCCGGGCGCTCGTCTTGGACGCCTCGGGCAACTACTTCGCGGCGCTCGAAGATGCGCTGCTCGACCACCGGATCTACGCGATGAACGGGAATAGCGGGGTGACGGCCTTTTTGGCCAATACCCGCCCCACGCGCCGGTTCTGGGATTTCGCCTGGGGACACTCCGGCACCGCGGTGGCGGTCGGCCCGAAGTACACGACCTACCGGCAGCCGGTTGCCGCCCTCGCCGACGCCGAGGTGGCCACGCGCTACTACGATTTCCGCATGACGGTGGGGGACCGTTTGGCCGCGCCCTCGGGAACGGCCGAAGTCCTCCTCCAAGCGGGGGGCACGGGTGCCACTCTCGCAAGCGGCCAGCGCGCCGTCCGCAGCTCGGAGGACGTGCCTTTCCGCGTCACTTACCTCGTGGGCGGCCGGATCACCTTCGAAACCGGGGCGGGACAGAGCCTCAACCGGCTGGAGACAACTACGGTGGCGGGAACTTTCAATGCCGACGGGATCCGGCTCTTTGCCAACGCGGGGAGCGCCAGCGGGGCCAGCGGCCGAACCACGCAGTTCTTCTCGATCGCCGTCAACGGCGAAGCGGTCCCCGCCGACACGATCTCGGTGCAAGGGGACGGGGGCAACAGCACCCTGATCCTTATTCCGGATATGGCTGCCGGCTTCACGCTCACGGGCTACCTCCGCCACACCTGGTCGGGCGCCGCCCCGTCCGGAACCGAGATGGACGCCACCGTCATGCTCTGCCGGCTCCGGGACCAGACGATCTTCGACCCGTCGGCCGACCCGTGCACCAACCCCGATCCCGTCGAGCTGGCCGCCCCGGTCATCAACCCGGATTTCGACGCCTTCGAACTCTTCCGGATTCGCCCCGTCATCTTCGGCCTCGTCAATCCGAACCGGGCCGGTCGCGCCACCGTCCGCTACCGCCTGAACGGGGGAGCTTGGGTCACCCTTGGCCCGGGAGGCAGGGTCACGCTACCGAAAGAGATCCACCAGGATGGTGTCGTCGTCGAGGCGCAGGCCATCTCCGCCGGCTCCCCCGACTTCTTGCCCAGCCGGATCGTGGAGCGCAGCTTCGTCAGCGAGTCCCTGAACTTCGCGGCCAACAGCTCCGGTGCCTTCCGGAACCCGCAGGGCGTGGTCGGGATGATCACGAACCTTTTGCCCGGCCAAAGCGGCCCCCTCTTCAACTGGGGAACGCCGCCGGTCGGCTACGACAAAGGGAGCCTCTACTACTCCGGCGGCACCACGAACAACATCACCACCGAGGGGCGGTTCGCCATCGGGACGATGAACTACCACAACGGCACCATCTATACCGGCACCGAGGCCGAAACCGTCGATCTCCGGGTGAGCCTCTCCCTCAATATCAACGGGCGCGTCTCGAACCCCTCGTTCGATTTCACCTTCCAGCTCATCAATACGCTGAACACGGATGACCCCTGGGCGTCGGCCGACTATGTGCACGTCGTCAATCCGGTGTCCTCCCAGACGATCGTCATCGACGACTACGAGTTCGAGTTCCATCTGGAATTCGGCGAATCGACGAGCAACGGGTTCTCCGAGTTCGACAATTTCCACGTCTTGGAGAATGCGAATGCCGTGGTGAACGTCTACGGGAACCTCGTCCAAAGACGCGCCCTAGGAGAGGAGCTCCTCGTCCGCGAGGCGGAAGACGGGGTCATCACCGGGAGCAAAATCGTCATCGGAAGCGATGCCAACGCCAGCGGCGGCCGCTACATCCACTCGCCCAACGGGCAGGGAGGGAGCGCCACGACAGACTACGTGACCTACGAATTCACCGTCGTTACCCCGGGCACCTACCGGATCAAGGGAAACGTCTACGCGGCCAGCGGCTCGGACGATTCGTTCTTCGTCCGCGTTCCCGGGAAGACGACCGGCGATGGCTACCTCTGGGACACCCTCCTCAACACCAGCTACGCCGCCGACTACGTCAACAACCGGAACGTGGCAGATCCCGTCGAGATCGCCCTCACCGCCGGCACGGTCAGGGTTCAGGTCGCCGTCCGCGAGGACGGAACCCGCCTCGATAAGATCGCGCTCGAGCGCCAGTAACCGCCAGCTGGTCGCGCCCCGTCCGCCGCCTAACGCTCGTCCAGCAGCGCGGCCATCGCCCGGTCGAGCGCGAGGCCGACGTCCATGTAGGTGTTGGCGTTGCCACCGTAGTGGCTGTTCGAGGCCCCGCCCGCCGAGAGCGGGTGGGCGTAGACCGTGGCGACGTTGCCCGCGAACTCCGGGTAGTTGCCGGCCTCGCCATCGACGGCGAGCTGGGCCTTCAAGATCGTCCCGTCGTTCCCGGACGCTCCCTTTTCGGTCTGTCCGAGGGTGGCACAGACGAACTTGGCGTCGGGGGAATCGAAGTCGGCCCGCAGTTGCTTGATGAGCTGGACGAGGTTCTGCTCGTAGCGTTCCGCGTGGGCCTCCTTGTAGCGGTCTTTGTCGCCCTGCCAGAAGACGAAGCCCGCGATCTCGTAGCCGTCCGCGCCGGGGTAGTAGCGTCCGAGGTTTTCGAGCACCTGCTTGGCGCTGGCGGTGTCATCGTCATACTGCTTGCCCGCGTACCAGCCGACGGGCTCGGGTTCGGTGCCCTTCTCCCAGGCATCCGGGCTCTCCTTGTAGCCGGCGTAGATCTTGCCCTCATGCTCGAACTGCTCGCTGCCCGGCGGGAGCAGGTCCCAGCCGAGGCTACGGTTGCCGATGCAGGATTTCAAGACCATGACCGGAGCGGCGAGAGCCTCGCCCAGCACCGAGCCGATGCCGATTTCGGGACCGATCTTGCCGGTGTCGGCCGCCGTCAGCCAGTCGTTCTTGTGGTCCGCAAAATTCATCACGCGCACGTTGCGGACGTCTTTGCGCGTCGTCCACGCGCCGTCGTCATCGACTAGGAAAGCGTATTTGCCGCCTTTCACCGCCGCCCGGAGCGTGCCGTCCCCATCGCCTTCGACCTGGCCGAAACCCAGCATGTTCGACTGTCCCATGAGGATGAAAACCTGGACCGGCTGCTCCATGTCGGCCTCCTCGTCGCCGGGATCGGGTAGATCGTCGGGGACGTCAGAGACGCGGGGTGCCGCGGCCTCGCGGGGCTGGCTCTCGAGGAAGGCAATGTCCTCCGCGGAGAGCACCTCCTCCTTGAACTTCATGGCGGTGCCGTTGGGCATGAGGACACTGACGATGCCCGCATCGCGGTCGTAGGCCTGCAGCTCGGCCTCGAAGGTTTTCGACCCGTCCGTGCTCGTCCACGTCCTCGCGTGGAGGCTGGGAACGAGGGCGAGGGCGAGGGCGATCGATGCGCGGAGCGCGAGCGGGAGACAGAGGAAAGGCGGGGGCTTCATGGTGTCAGGATTGGAGCTTGCTCGGTGGCGCGAACTTGGATGAAGAGCCGGCCAGAACCCGGCGCAGGGGGCGAGGGAGTCACGGTGACGGTTTCGACGGCGTCCGCATCCGAAGGGCCCGGGGTCTGTGCCGCACCGGAGTCCTCCGTCCAACTTGCGAAGTCCGTGGTCGTCCAGACGCTGTAGCTGGCCCCGGTGAAGGCCGGGGAACGGCGGGTGTAGGTGAACGAGGTGGCGGAGCCGGGCGAGAGCACGATCGGATTGCACGATCCGCCACTGGTGGGATCGAGCCCCCACAGGCGCTCCTCGCCGTTGGAGAGGCCGTCGCCATCGAGGTCGGCGGTGGGGTCGGTGAGGTCTGCCCCCGGCCAACGTGCCCCCCACAGCGGGTAGTCGTCCGGGAAGTAGAGCGCGATGAGTTCCGCGACGCGCGCCCGGATGTCGGCGGCGCTCGCCTCGGTGTAGATCTCGCCGTCGGGGCGTTGCTGGTCGCCGGCGCCGAAGAGTTCCTCCCCGTCCCACTGCCGGGCGTGCTCGCGCTCGGTCCAGTAGCCGCCGATGCTCGGTTGTTTCCGCCACCAGCCGGTGGCGAACTCGCGGAAGGCGGCATTGTCGGCGGGAACGAGCGAGCGGTAGTGCCGGAGCCGCTCCCGGATTTCCGGGGACGGAGCGATCCCTTCCTCCGCCACGGCCGTCGCGAGCGAGGCCGGGTCGTCCGGGAAGATGCCCCAGAAATGGAAGAGCGGGCGGATGTCCGTGCCGACGCTACGGCACAGGCGGAGCAGCAGCACGTCATTGGCGGTGGCATCCCCGCCCAGATCGTCGTCTCCCGTTTCCTCCATGGAGGCCCGCCAGAAGTCGTCGAGCCCCTGCCATCCGAACAACCGGACGATATCGACGAATTTTGCGTGCCCTTTCAGCTGGTAGGCTTTTTCCCCGGAGGCCATCGGCACCCGCCGGGGGCTGAAGTTGAAAACCGTCATCCACGCCACCGCAGTATTGTCGAGCGTGCGGTTCGGATTGCCGGCGAATCCGCGGGAGTCCGCGAAGGCCCGATCGAGATCCACACCAAACTTGCGGTGGAGCACGGCCACGTGGTGGAGGTTGACATTCGACTCGCTCTCGCCGCCGAACTTCGGAAATCGGTAAGCGTGCCCCTGCTCGTGGAACTCGTAGTCGGGGGCATGCTGCGGCCCGCGGACGAGGTGGTTCCCGGCATACCCCCCCGCCGTCGAATTCGGATTGTAAGTGCGATTGACCGACGGGTAGCCAGGTGCGTAGACCGACGACCGGTTGATCACGTCCACCTGGACGTACATCGTCTCCTTCCCGCGGATGCGTGGGAACCCCATCAGGTCGTTCATCGCGTCCATCGCCGCGTCCCAGTCCGCCATCAGCGAAGACGGGTCGTCGAGGGCGTAGATCCAGTCGGTGGGTACCTGCATCATGAACTTCTCGGTCTGGAAATCGGCCCACGGTGCCGGGTGGTTGCGCTCGGTCTCACGCCACTCGTCCAGCGTCGTGGCGTGGAATGGTTTCGCCGAAAAGTAGGGCGAGCGCACCGCGCCCGCGATGGTGATCTCGACCACGCCCGCGCCGGCGCCCGGCGGCACCTCGAGGTAGATGCCGCCGCCGTAGGGACTGGCGACTTTGATGGTGGCCGCATCCAGCTCGAAGACCCGGGTGGCGCGGTCCAGCCTGCGGACGAACGGGCGGCGGAACTCGAGGTCCCACGAGTGGGCGCCGACCCTGATGAGGTAGCCGGTGCCGACAAGGGAGGGCGGAACGGTGACGGTGACGATCGAGCCGGGTGCCACGTAGCAGCCGGTGGGTTTCCGCGCCGGGAGCGACCACCCTTGAGTCTCCCGCCCGAAGGTGTCCGGAAAGCTGCCACTGACCGTCGCCGTGTGCGTCGCTCCCGGATCGCCCGGCGGGTCGACCGCCCCCGGAAAATGCGCGGAGCTGCCGAACTTGAACCCCTCGATCAGCGCCTCGTGCTCGGCGATGACATCGGCGGTATAGATCTGGTCCATGATGGTCTGCATCACGTGGTAGATCGTCCAGTCGAGGTCGTTCTCTTGGCTCTCCCGGTCGAACTGGCCCCGCGCGATCCAGAGCGGCCCGATCTCGCGATCGTAGGCCTCGACGAGATCGAACAGCGCGGCGATGCTCTCCGCACTTTCCGCGTAGCGCGATTTCACGCCATCCAGCTCGAGCTTGTGATTCTCGATCGCTTGAGTGTCCAGCGTGATCGTTCCTTCGATATGGGCTTTCAACTGCGCGACCGGGGTGAAGAGCGGATCACCGGCCGCGCTCGAGAAATTCCACGCGGCTTCATCGGTGATGCCGCCGAAACTCTCTCCCGCCACACTTTCGATGGCTCCGGGATCGATGAGGACGGCGTAGTCCGCACCGTATCCGAAGGCGCTCCCGGGCCGGATCTCCAAGCAGGGACCCGCGACGGTCAGGCGGAGGTCGCCCACCGGATGGCCGCTGCGCCGGGCGAAATGGCGTATCT
>CAZKYJ010000140.1:0-7208 GCA_964556355.1 uncultured Verrucomicrobiales bacterium
GGTCCAGGCTGCGCTCGAGGACGCGCGGGCACTGTGGTCTTCCGCCACCGATTTTCTCGACGAGCTGGTCGAAGACTTCAACTCCATCGGCTACGAGGGCGAGATTTTTCGCGGTGAGGCCGCCCCCTTCGAGGGCAAGGTTCTCTCGGCCACGCGGGACGCGCTGCGCGTGGCCGCCGCCGGTCGCGAAGGCACCGTTCGGCTCGACGAGATCCCCACGGCGGGCCTCGTCCGCATGGCCGAGACCGTCCTCGACTCCATCAGCGATTCGGACGGCTACTACCGCCGGCGGGAGCAAATCGTCGCATTCTCCCATGTCGCCGGTATGCGGGATTTTTCCTCCGTATCCGCCCGCCTCCTCGGGCGCGAGTTCCGCCCGTTCCGGGAGCGGTGGCAGCGGCTCGAGGCGGCGGGGCTGCTCTAGGCGGCCGGGTGCCCCGGTTTGCGGCGGGGGGCTCCTGACGCACCGTATCCCATGAACACGATGCCCATAAACGCCGGGAGCGGCGACGACGAGAAGCCGCCGACCCCCGACGAAATCACCCGGAAGCTCGCCGATTTTCTGAAATCAAACTTCGGGAGCAGCGTCTCGATGGGGAACGTCATGCAAGGTGCCCCCCACGACTTCGACACCGACGAGCCCGACGGGCCTGCGGAGGAGGATCGCCACCGCGATATCCGCGATTTCAACTACCGTCCCCGCGACATCAAGGCGCACCTCGACCGCTTCGTCATCCGCCAGGACGACGCCAAGAAGGTGCTCTCCATCGCGGTGTGCGACCACTACAACCATGCCCGCTTCCTGCGCCAGCTCGAGGAGGACGACCCCGTCAAAGCGCGCGATGTCGAGTTCGCCAAGCAGAACGTCATCATCGTGGGGCCGACCGGGGTGGGGAAGACCTACCTCGTCAAGCACATTGCCGAACTCATCGGCGTCCCTTTCGTCAAAGCCGACGCCACCAAGTTCAGCGAGACGGGCTACGTGGGCGGGGACGTGGACGATCTCGTCCGGGAGCTCGTGCACCGCGCCGACGGCGACGTAGAGCGCGCCGAATACGGGATCATCTACATCGACGAGATTGACAAGCTCGCCACTTCCGGAGACGGCCGGGGCGGGCGCGACGTCAGCGGTCGCGGCGTCCAGACCGCGCTGCTGAAGCTCATGGAAGAGACGGAGGTTCCGGTGCGCAACCCGAACGACATGCAGAGCCAGATGCAGGCCATGTTCGACATGCAGCGCGGAAAATCCCGGTCGCAAAAGCGCACCGTGAGCACCCGGAACATCCTCTTCATCGTCAGCGGCGCCTTCTCCGGCCTCGAGAAGGTCATCACCCGGCGCCTCCGTGCTGGGAGCATCGGATTCGGCACCGAGAACAAGGCGGCCACCGCCGACGAGAGCGAGGCCTTCCGCCACGTTTCCACCCAGGACTTCATCGGGTTCGGATTCGAGGCCGAGTTCATCGGGCGCCTCCCGGTCCGTGTCGTCTGCGATCCCCTCGACGCCGGCGACCTCTTCGAGGTCATGAAGAACTCCGAGGGGAGCCTCATCCGCCAGTACGAGCGGGAGTTCGAGGCCTACGGGATCAGCGCGCGCTTCACCGACCCCGCGCTGCGCGAGATCGCCGGCCGCGCCGCCGACGAGCAGACCGGCGCCCGTGGTCTCATGACCGTCTGCGAGCGCATCCTCCGCGATTTCAAGTTCGAACTCCCCGGAACGTCGGTCGCCGAGCTCGTGATCGACGACGCCCTCATCGCCGAGCCCGGCACGGCGCTCGCCCACTACCGGGAGGTCGGAGCCCGGGTCGACGTCGGGAAAGTCGGGGAGGAAATCGCCCTCTTTGCCCAGCAGTTCCAGGAGCAGAACGGCATCCTGTTGGAGTTCGACGAGGCTGCCCTCCGCGGCCTCGGCGAGCAGGCCGTCGCCGCCGGGAGCAGCGCGCTGGCGCTCTGCAAGCGCCGGTTCAAAGACTATCGCTTCGGTCTCCAGCTCATCCGGAAGAACTCCGGCCAGTCGACCTTCCAGATCGACGCTGCCGCCGTCGAGGACCCCGACGGCTACCTCAGCCGCCTCGTCGTCAAGTCCTACCGGGACGCCGAAGGAGCGGGCGACGACGGCGGCCGATCGCCTGGCGGATCGCGGGGGTGAGCCGGCCCCCGGTCGTCGCCCGCCCGCGGGGGCGCACCCCGTCCCCGCTACGCTAGGTCGTCCCGTCGAAATTCCGCCCAGCCCGTCGGGTGGGGCGGAGCGGTTCCCCCGGTGCTGAGATCGCAGGCCGGCGGCGCCCCGTCGCGGAACGCGCACAGGCCACCGAACGCCAGGTCAGCGGCAAGACCGCGGCATTGCCGGCACCTAGACCTCCAGCTCGAGCGCCACGGGGCAGTGGTCTGAACCCATCACCTCGGGGAGGATCCACGCCTTTTGCAGCGCCGGACGCAGCGTCTCCGAGATCCCGAAATAGTCGATCCGCCACCCCACGTTCCGCCCGCGCGCCCCCGCGCGGTAGCTCCACCACGAATAGTGGTCGGGCTCGCCCGGATGGAGCTCGCGGAAGGTATCGACGAAGCCCGCCTCCAGCAGCTCGGTGAAACTCGCCCGTTCCTCGTCCGAAAACCCCGCGTTCCTGCGGTTCGTTTTCGGGTTGCGCAGGTCGATCTCCTCATGGGCCACGTTGAGATCCCCGCAGAATACGACCGGTTTCGACTTTTCGAGATCCTTGAGGAATCTGAGGAAGGCCGCGTCCCACTCGAGCCGGTAGGGGAGGCGGCGGAGCTCGTTCTGCGAGTTTGGCGTGTAGACGTTCACCAGCCAGAACCGCTCGAACTCCAGGGTGAGCACCCGGCCTTCGGTGTCATGTTCGGGGCACCCGATCCCGGGCCGGACGGAGAGCGGTTCGGTGCGCGTCAGCGTCGCCACGCCGGAGTACCCCTTTTTTTCGGCGGGGTTCCAGAAAACGTGGTAGCCTTCCAGCCAGCCGAGATCAACTTGGTCGGCCGTCGCCTTCACCTCTTGGAGACAGAAGACGTCCGCGTCTGCCCCCCGGGCAAAGTCCGCGAAGCCCTTGTTCAGGACAGCGCGGAATCCGTTCACGTTCCATGAAAAAAGTTTGAACGTTCTGGCGTTGTTAGGCATCTGAATCCGCCCATCTTCAACGCCAAATTTTTACTTGCAACCCCGGAATCAACTCGCCAATTTCTCCGCCCGCGACCATGATTGAAGTCAGCAATCTCACCAAAAAGTTCGGCAATAAGACCGCCGTCGATAACCTCAGCTTCCACGTCAAGAAGGGCGAGGTGCTCGGTTTTCTCGGACCCAACGGAGCCGGTAAGTCCACCACGATGCGCATGGTTACCGGGTACTTCCCCGCGACCTCAGGCACTATCACCGTGGGAGGGGTCGACATCTCCAGCGATCCCGTCGGGGCGAAGCAAAAGATCGGTTACCTGCCGGAGAACGCCCCGCTCTACGAGGACATGACCGTGCTCGCCTTCCTCCGATTCTGCGCGGAGCTCCGGGGCGTCACCGGTGCCGACCGTGACAAGGCGGTCGACAAGATCATCGAGACCACTTTCCTCGAGCCGGTGCGCTTCCAGAGCATCGACACCCTCTCGAAGGGCTACCGGCACCGCACCTGCCTCGCCCAGTCGATCGTCCACGATCCCGAGGTGCTCATCCTCGACGAGCCGACCGACGGGCTCGACCCCAACCAGAAGCACGAGGTCCGCGCCCTCATCAAGCGAATGGGCGAAGAGAAGGCGATTATCTTCTCCACCCATATCCTCGAGGAAGTCGAGGCCGCCTGCACCCGCGCGATCATCATCGACCGGGGCAAAGTCGTCGCCGACGGCACCCCGGATCTCCTCAAAGCCCGCTCCGCCAAAGCCGGCGGGGTGGAGGTCAAGATCTCCAGCGAGGGGGGAGCTGCCGTCGAGGAAGCTCTCGCGAAGCTCCCCGCCGCCGGCAAGGTCGAGTCGCTCCCGGGGGCGAACGGCACGTTCACCGGCGTCGTCTACCCGTCCAAGAAAAACACCGGCGAACTGGCCACCCAAGTCTTTGGGCTGTGCAGTGAGCGCAGCTGGCAGCTCCAGGAGCTCCACCAGGTCGAGGGCCGTCTCGACGACGTCTTCCGCCAGATCACCCGCACGGACGCCGCCTAGCGCCGGGAGACACCCCCCATCTCTAAACCTTCAATCGCTCTTCTAGCATCCCCATGGCCGAAGCAATCCGCAATATCAAAGCTGTCTTCAAACGCGAGATCGGTGGCTATTTCAATAGCCCGCTCGCCTACGTTTTTATCATTATTTTCGTGTTCCTCTCGATGGGCTTCGCCTTCGTGGTGGGGAATTTCATCGAGGGGCAGGAGGCGTCGCTCTACGCATTTTTCCAGTGGCACCCGTGGATCTACATGATCCTGGCACCCGCCGTAGGGATGCGCCTGTGGTCGGAGGAAAACCGTCTCGGCACCGCGGAGTTGCTCCTGACGATGCCGATCTCGCCGTGGCAGGCGATTATTGGCAAATATCTCGCCGCGTGCGTCGTCTTGCTCATCTCGCTCATCCTGACCTTCCCGATCGTCATCACCGTCGGCTACCTTGGCGAGCCCGACTACGGTGTTATCTGGAGCGGGTACATCGGGAGCTTCCTCGTCGGGTGCAGCGCCCTGGCCGTTACCTCGGTGGTCTCCGCCTTCACGCGCAGCCAGGTGGTGTGTCTCATCGTTTCGGTTTGCGCGTGTCTCATCCTGATCTTGGCGGGATATCCGCCGATCGTCACCTTCCTCCGCGACGTGGGTTGGGGATGGATGTCCGGGCTGCTGCAGGGCTCGAGTTTCCTCTACCACGCCAACGATCCGAACCGGGGTCTCTTCCGCTTCGAGAACCTCGTCTACTTCATCAGCGTGATCGGCTTCTGCCTTTTCACCACCGCTGTCGTCATCCGCGCACGGCGTTCCTGATAACTCGCTATTCCAAAAACTTCCGCTAAGAACCCAGCCTTCCCATGAGCGAAGAGAAAGATACGACCCCTAAGAAATCCAAGCCGGCTGCCCGTCCGGGCAACAGCTCGGTGTTCTCCATCGTCGGTGTCATCGCAGTGTTTTTCATCGCCATCGCGGTGAACTATATCGCCCGCGAGGTGCCGATTTCCGCCGACTTTACCGAGGACAATATCCACACCCTCTCCGAGGGCACCGAGCGCATCCTCGGCAAGCTGAAGAAGTCCTCGGACAAGGAGGCCGGCGAGAAGGGGTTCAAAGAGTACGACACCCCGGTGCAGCTGAAGCTCTACGTCACGCAGGACAAGGATGTCGTCCCACCGCAGCTGGAAACCCAGGTGCGGGAGGTCGAGGCCTTCCTGACCGAGTACGTCCGCGCCTCCGATGGTTTGGTCACCTTGCAGAAGTACGATCCGCAGCCTGACACCGACGAGGAGGACGCCGCCCGGCTCGCGGGCATGCAGGCGAACCGCGGCCCCCGGGGAGATATCTATTTCGGGCTCTCCGTTTCGAGCTTCGACAACAAAGCGACGCTGCCGTTCCTGCCCGCCATCGCCGAGGAGCTTCTCGAGTATGAAGTCACCCGGGCGATCAGCCAGGTGGCCAACCCGGAGAAGACGATCATCGGGGTCATGTCGAGCTACGAACTCGCCGGGGGAAGCGGCGGCATGCCGCCCCAGATGGGTGGCCAGCAGACTCCGGCATGGATCGCCTACAATGAGCTCCAAGCCGACTTCGAGGTTCGCATGATTCCTCAGGACATCGAGGCCATCGAAGACGAGGTCAACGTCCTCGTCCTCCTCCATCCGGCGGAGCTCAACGACAGCTCGCTCTTCGCCGTCGATCAGTTCGTCCTCCGCGGTGGGAAACTCGTGGCCTTCCTCGACCCGTTGAGCATCACCGCCCGCATCACGTCGCCGCAACCGAACCCGATGATGCGCCAGCAGATGCCGCAGGGCACTCCGCCCACCTCGAACATGGAGAAACTCCTCAGCAAGTGGGGGTATAGCTTCTCTTCCGACGTGGTGGCCGACCTGAACTACAAGACGCCACTGCAGGGCGGCCGCCAGGCGCCGGCAGTCCTCACCCTCCCGGCCGAGGCGATCAACCAGGAGGACGTCCTCACCAGCAAGCTCAACGATGTCTGGCTCGTCTTCGCCGGAGAGTTCACCGGCAGCCCGGCCGATGGCCTGACCGAAGAGATTCTCCTCACCAGCTCCGTCAATTCCGAGCTGGTCGATTCCATGACGGCCGAGAACGAGGACGAGAAGATCCTCAACGGCTTCACCGCTTCCGGCAAGGAGAAGACCCTCGCCCTCCGCCTGACCGGGAAGTTCAAGACGGCCTTCCCCGACGGGAAGCCCGCCCCGCCGGAAGACCCCACCGAGACGGGTGGGGAAGGGGAGGAAGAAGCCGCCGCCGCCGATGGCGAGCCGGCGGAGGCAGCCCCGGAAGATGATTCCCTCAAGGAAGGTTCCGAGGAGGCGGTCGTCATTCTCATGGGCGACTCCGATCTGCTCTATGATCAGTTTTGCGTCCGCGTGCAAAACTTCTTCGGCCAGCGCATCGCGCAGCCGATCAACGGGAACCTGGTGCTGCTACAGAACATCGTCGAGCAGCTCACCGGAGATACCGACCTCATCGCCATCCGCAGCCGTGCCTCCAGCCGCCGTCCGTTTACCCGGGTCAACGAGATCGAGGAGGAAGCTACCGCCAAGATCCGCGGCCAGCTGCAGGATCTCGATCAGAAACGCCAGGACGCCGAGCGTCGCCTCAACGAGCTCCAGGCACAAAAAGATCCCAGCCAGCAGTCGATCCTTACACCCGAGCAACAGGCCGAAATCCAGAAGTTCCAAGAGGAGGCCGTGGAAGCCGGCAAGGAGCGTCGCGAGCTGCAGAAGCAGGCCCGGAGAGAGGTCAATAGCCTCATCGCATGGATCAAGGCTCTCAACATATTCCTCGTTCCGGTCGTGGTGGCCATCGTCGGAATCGGCGTCTTCATCGTCCGCCGACGGAAAACCATGGCGCGCTAAGCGGCCGGCTGAACCTCCTTCGAAACTCGACCCAATCTAACCAACGATGAGCGGAAAACAGATCGCAGTTATTCTCGGAATTCTCGTCCTCTGTCTGGGCGGCGTCCTCTTTGTCAAATCGAAGAAATCCTCCCAGGTCAGCGCCCCCTCCGGCAAGCTGGGCGAGAAAGTATTTGCCGACCTC
>CAZKYJ010000140.1:7218-9016 GCA_964556355.1 uncultured Verrucomicrobiales bacterium
AACGACGTCACATCGATTACCGTCAAGGACGCGGAGGGGGAGGTCGCCCTCGAGAAAGCCGAGGGGGATACGTGGAAGGTCGCCCAGCGCGACGGCTACCCTGCAGATTTCACGAAAGTGAGCCAGTTCCTCCGCGAGGTGTGGGGGTTGCAGATCGGTGAAGCCCAGGTGGTGGAAGAGGAGGCCGCACTCGGTCAGTTCGTCCTGCGCAAGCCCGGCAGCGGTGCCCCGCCGGAAAAAACCGGCATCCTCGTGGCGCTCAATGGCAGCGGGGGAGACCCTCTTGCGGAATTTGTCCTCGGCAAAATGATCGAAGGTGCCGAGCAACAGAGCCAGTTCGGGAGCTTCGCGAGCGATGCCGGGCGCTACCTCAAGGCCGATGGCACAGGCGGTGATGTCTGGTCGGTCGCCGAGACCTTTTCCCAGCTCGCCCCCAAGCCTGCTGACTGGCTGGACAAGACGTTCTTCCGCGTCCAGAAACTCAAAGAGATCGCCTTCTCGACGGACGAGGACGGCGAGTCGTGGAAGCTCACCCGCGAGACCGAGACCGGTGACTTTACCCTGGCCGATGCCGCCGCCGACGAAACGCTCGATACGACGAAGACGGGGCCGCTGAAGAACGCCTTCTCTTCCCCGAGCTTCAAAGACATTGATTCTGATGCGGACTCCGTGTCCGGAGACAAGCAGTTTGCCATCACGACCTTCGAGGGCTTCAGCTACACCGTGAAGCTCGGCGAGCCGACCGAGGACGGCGATTTCCCCCTGATGGTCGAAGTCAGCGCCGACATCCCTGCCGAGTTCACCCCCGAGGAGATGGAGCCGCTGGCCGAGCCGGCCGAAGATGCTTCCGACGACGAGAAGGCCGCCTATGAAGCCGAGAAGTCAAAGCGGGAGGCCGATGCTTCCGCCAAGGTGGCGGCCTTCGAAACCGACAAAAAGGAGAAGGAGGAAAAGCTCGAGAAAGAGAAGGCTCTCGAAGGCAAGGTCTACGTCGTCAACAAGTGGTCGGTCGATTCCTTGGTCAAGAAGCGTTCCGAGCTCTTGAAGGCACCGGAAGACGATGAGGATTCAGCCGCCGCGCCGGTTTCGGCGGCCACCCCGCCGATCGCCGTTCCGCCTCGCGAGCCGATCACCGCCGTGACGCCGCCGATCAGCGTTCCCCTGCCGGAGACTACGGAAGAGGCAACGGTTCCCGCACCGGCTCCTTTTGGTGACGGGACCGAGGAGCCCGAAATGACCGAGGGAGAGGTCGAGGAGCCCGCCGAACCCGCGGATGCCGCCGACGAGGAGCCCGAGGAATTCGAGCCCGAACTACCGCTTCCGAAGATGCCGGAAGAGGAGGGGGCGCCGGCGGCGGAGTAGGTCGCTCGGCCGATCCCACGGTATCGGGGGGCTCGCGTTCACGGAGCGCCGGGCTCCGCCACGGTCATCACCCGTCGTTGACCGGCGCCCCGCCGCGGGGTAACCGTGAGCACGCGAGTATGAAGATTCGACCTGGAGCGCAGCACCTCGTCCGCTGGGGTCACATGATCATCGTGGGTTGCGTGCTGTCCGTTCCCTGGACGGCTCCGGCGCAACGGGATTGGAGCTTCGACTTCGGTTCGGAGCGCCCGGCCTACGATGCCGAGACCGGATTCGGTTTCCTCGATGTCTCTCGTGGCAACGAGGATGGACCCCGGATCTTCGCCGTCGCCGTGGACGAGGGAAACTACGATGTGACCCTGCGTTTTGGTTCGCTCGCGCATCCGACCGCGACAACGATCAAGGCGGAGACGAGGCGACTGATGTTGCCGACCAT
>CAZKYJ010000141.1:0-8981 GCA_964556355.1 uncultured Verrucomicrobiales bacterium
GGGCCGATGGACGCGTTCCAGTGGCACTGCTTGCTCGGCGTGCACCAGCAAATCCACCGGAGGCAAATCGCCGCCATCCACGCGGGGCTCCGGTCGGCCGCAGCGTAGCGATGCCCCATCTCACCCCTCACGGCGCAGGCGGTAGAGATCGCTGCCCATCTTCATGAGATACAGCACGTCGTGACGCGGATCGTAGTCCAGCCAGGTCAGGCCCACCACGCCCCCCAATCCATCGGGGATAGCAACGGGATCCGCCCATGACTTCCCCCCATCGTGGCTCTCGATGATCCCCTGGGTCGTCAGGACGAAGAGGTGCTCCGCACTCTGTCCAAAAACGGGACCGTAGAGCGCCCCGGCCACGGGAGAAACGATCGCCCACGTCGCGCCCCGGTCTCCGGTCGTGATGAGACCGGCATCGGTGAGCCAGTAGAGCGCGCTATCGCGCCAAACCGGGAGCGCCCGCGCACTCGCCCGGCCGACCGGCGTGAAGTTACCACAGGCCACGAACGTCGTCCCCCCATCGGTCGTCCTCTGGAGGGTCGGCCCTCCGTCGTCGCCCCCGATCTCTTTGGCCACCACCGCGGTCGCGCCATCGAACACCCAGCCCGAAATATAGCCCGTTCCGATCTCCTCGAACGATTTTCCGCCATCGGTCGAAGCGATAAGCAGCCCGTCTTTCTCGTGCTTCAGCGCGAGCACGAATCCCGGCTCGGGTCGCGTCCAATCGACCGCGCACCAGTCGATGTGTTCGGACGCTCCATCGAGATGGCGGAACGACGCGCCGCCGTCGTCGCTGGCGGCGATCGGTGCCCCGTAGACCAGGGCGGCAACCATCCGCCCCGACTTTCCCGTGGGATCGATCAGCCAGCACCCCGGCGACTCCGTACGCCCTTTCAGAGGCGCGATCGTGGCCCGCGCCCAACTTTCCCCCTGGTCGTCCGAGCGGAAGACGCCGAGGTCGCTGAGCATGACGGACACGCGACCGGTCGCGGCGTCCACCACAATCCCGCAGAGCCCACCGTAGCCAGGTTCTTCCGGTGTGATCGATGTCGTCGCGATCTCCTGCCACTCGGCGGCCGGCGCCGAAGCGAGGATAAGCACGGAGGCGACCGCTGCGAAAGTCCGGGGATTCATCATCGGGAACGCTACGGCGATGACCGTTCTCGGGCAACGGTTATCGGGGCGTCCGAAATCGTCACGAAACCGTTGCCGTCATAGCGGGTTCGTTTCTAGTCGCGCGCCGGCTCAACTCAGATAAAAAATCCCAACCAATAATCCCAATGAATACCGAATCTCTGAAGACTCAGCTGGCCGCCGCCGTGGCGGGCATCGGAATGGCAACGACGGCCGGAGCCGCGCTGACCGATGGCATGGAGAAAGGCGACCCCGGCTTGCAATCGGCCGGCCAACTCGCCTTCGGCCCCGAAGGAATCCTTTTCGTCGCGGACGCGCAGGGCGCAGCAGTGGTCGCGCTGGCCACGGGCGATACGGAGGCGACCGGCGAAGGCTCGCTGAGCGTGAAAGGTCTCGGAAAGAAAGTGGCCGCCCTCCTCGGCACCACGGAGGAAGACATTCTGATCAACGATCTGGCGGTAAACCCCGCCTCGGGCTCGGCCTATCTCAGCGTGAGCCGGGGTCGCGGACCGGACGGCGAACCGGTGCTCGTGCGCGTGGAACCGGGCGGTGAGGTCGGTCACATCGATGCGACCGCGCTCCCGTTTTCCAAGATCATGCTGTCCGATGCGCCCGCCGACGAGGAGGTCGGCGAGGGCCGGCGGCGCCGAAACCTGCGGATGGAATCGATCACGGACCTCGCTTTCACCGACGGCCGGGTCGTCATCGCGGGGCTATCGAACGAGGAGTTTTCGTCGACCTTGCGCACCGTCGATTTCCCGTTCTCGGGAGACGTTGCCGCGACCAGCGTGGAGATCTTCCACGGGGCGCACGGCCGGCTGGAGACGTCGTCGCCGATCCGGACTTTCCTGCCGATGGCGATCGACGGCGTGCCGAACATCGTCGCTAGTTACACCTGCACGCCGCTGGTGCGCATCCCGCTGGGCGAGCTGAAACCCGCCGGCCACGTCAAGGGCACCACGGTGGCCGAACTGGGCAACCGCAACCGCCCGCTCGACATGATCGAGTACGACAAGGACGGCGGGCGCTACATCCTCATGGCCAATAGCGCGCGCGGCGTCATGAAAGTCGATACCGCGATGATCGGCGAGATCGAGAGCATCGAGGAGAAGGTGGAGGGCGGCAACACCGCCGGCCTCCCCTACGAGACGGTGGCCGACTGGGAAGGCGTCACCCAGCTCGACAAAGTCGGCGATGATCAGGTGCTCCTCCTCCAGGACGCGGACGGCGCCCAGAGCCTCTTGCAGGCGGCGCTCCCGTGATCGTCGCGGCCCGGACCGCCCTCGCCTCGCTCTGCCTTCTCGTGGCCACCGGCCACGCGACGGGGGACGCCGCGCCGCCCATCCGCCTCGACGCGGATGGGTCGGTCGTGGTCGGAGGGATTGCCGGCCCCTGCGGGATCGAGGTCTCGGTCGATCGGGTCGGCCCCGTCCCAGCGCTCCTGGGCGAGGCGGAACGCGACGGTGCCGACGTCCGGTTCCGCCCACGCTTCCCGCTGCGCCCCGGACTGACCTACAAGGTGAGCGCCGGCGGGGTGATCGTCGGGCGGTTCACCGTCCCTCCTCCGGCCGGGGAGCCGCCCGCGGTGACCGCCGTCTACCCGAGCGCGGACACGCTGCCGGAAAACCTCCTGCGCTTCACCATCCAGTTCTCCCGACCGATGGCGCGCGGCGATGCCTACGCCCACGTCCGCCTCCTCGACGCTGACGGCCGAAGGATCGCCGATCCGTTCTTGGAACTCGGCGAGGAACTCTGGGACCCGACCGGACAGCGCTTCACCCTCTTGTTCGATCCCGGACGGGTGAAGCGCGGGCTCGTCCCCCACGAGGAGGCGGGTCCCGTTCTGGTGGCCGGGAAGTCCTACCGCCTGGAGATCGCCGCCGGATGGCAGGGCGCGGAAGGGCGCCCGACCACGGGCTCCTTCATCAAAGACTTCCGCGCCGGGGAGGCCGACCGGCAGCAACCAGACCCGGACACCTGGCAGGTCACGCCCCCGGCGGCGGGCACCCGGGACGCACTCGTCGTGCGCTTTCCCGAGCCCCTAGATCACAACCTACTCCACAGCGCACTCGCCGTCGCCGGGGTGCCCGGGGAAGCCAGCGTCGCCGGGGGCGAGACCGTCTGGCAGTTCGTACCGGATGCCGAGTGGAGCGCCGGAAGCCACGCCCTGCGGATCGGGACCGAACTGGAAGACCGCGCGGGCAACAGCGTCCGGAAACCGTTCGAGGTGGCCGACCGCTCGGCGTCGGGAGCCCCGGGAGAAACCGTGACCCTCCCTTTCGAAATCGTGGGCGCTCCGGACGGCATCGTCTGGCACGCGACCCTCCCCGGCGATGGCGCCTCGACCCCGCTCGTGCTGGGCGAACACATCTTTCTCACCTCGCAGCTCGGGTCCGGGCCGGTCGCCAGTTTCCGCCGGGGCGACACCGCAGCCCCCGCGGGCGACGGCCCGATCGAGTTCGTTCTCTCCTGTCGCGCCCGCGCCGACGGATCGCCCGTCTGGGAGAGGCGCTGGCCCGCGCTCGGCGAGCTCGAAGCCGTCCATCCGTTGCACAATCTCGCGACGCCGACCTGCGCGACCGATGGTGATCGGGTGGTCGCTCTCTTTGGCACCGGCCAGCTCTTCTGCCTCGACCTCGCGGGCACCCCCCTCTGGCAACGCCACCTCGGCGAGCAACTCCACCCGTTCGCACTGCGCTGGGGGCACTCCAGCTCGCCGGTCATCCACGACGGTATGCTCTACCTCCTCTGCGACCACGACCCGGCCGCCTGCCTCGTGGCGCTCGACCTCGTGACGGGTGACGAAATCTGGCGCGTCGATCGCGGGAGCGGCCTGCGCTCCTACAGCACCCCCGTCGTCGCCGCGGTCGATGGCCGCTGGCAACTTGTCGTCAACTCGAACCCCGGCATCGATGGCTACGACGCCGCGACCGGCGAACCCCTCTGGAGCTGGCGGGAATTCTGCAAAGTCCCCGTCCCGGTGCCGACGGTCGAGGACGGGATCATGGTCGCGAGCCGCGGCTACACCGGTGGACCGATCATGCGGCTCGACCTGCGTGGCCTGACCGGCGACGTGCCCGCCAGCGCAGCCGACTGGCGCTGGGCATCCCGCGCCCCCTATGTTTCTTCGCCCCTGATAGACGGTGACCTGCTCTATCTTTCGACCGAAGAAGGCCAGGTCTACTGCATCGATGCCTCCAGCGGCGAGCTCGTCTGGTCGGAAAAACTCGGCACCTGCTTCTGGTCGACTCCGGCGGCAGGGGCCGATGAGATCTCTTTCCTCGACGAGTCCGGCGAGGTCATCGGCGTCGCGCGCGGGCGGGATTTCGCGCTAGTCCGCCGCACCGAACTGCCCGGCGACGCCCGGGGCTCGGTCGTCATCGATCGGCGGCAGTGTCTCGTTCGCACCTCGGGCGGTCTCTTTTGCCTGGAGGGGCGCTAGCCGTTTACAAACTGCTTACAACACATCCCTTGTCGGCCCCGGAGCGATCCGTTACGCTCTTGGCATGAAGACGACAACTTATCATCGGCGGACGATCGGTCTCCTCGCCCTGGTGGGAGCCGGGATGCTCAGCATGGCCTCCGCCGAGCTCCGGGTGCACGAATGGGGCACCTTCACCACCCTCCACTGGCCTAGCGGGACCGGCCTCGGTTGGTACCAGGACACCCGTGGCGGCGTCAGCGAACTCCCCGGCTTCGTGCATGGCTTCGGTCTCGGCGGCAAGAGCGCCGGCGGCCCGGGAGCAACCGCCCGCATGGAAACCCCGGTTCTCTACTTCTATCCGGATGAAAGGCAACACGTCGATGTGTCCGCGAGCTACGTCGATGGGCGCATTACCGAGTACTACCCGGGCACGTGGACGCAGATGGAACTGATCCCGGCCGACGAGGCGGGCGCGCTGGCCGATCTGCTTCCCGTCGATCCCGATCGCCCGGGCAACCACTACTACGAGGCCCGTGCCGTCCCCGAGGCCGCCATCGTCCGCGGCACCCGCGGTCCCGACAAGGAGGGGAACCCCCGCCCCGACGAGTACGAGCGCTTCCTCTTCTACCGCGGCGTCGGAACCTTCGACAGCCGGCTCCACGCCTCGATGCAAGAGGGTGGCACGATCGAAGTGGCCCACCACAGTGGCGACTACGGGATCGATCATGTCTGGGTGCTGCAAAGCTCGACCGATGCCATCCGCTGGACGAAACTCGACGCCTTCGCTCCCTACGACCGGGAGGCGGAGGTTGCCCCCACCTCGGTCACCTTGGGCGACCTGCCCGACCACGGATCCGTCGAGGCATCCGTCACGCAACTCGTCGCGTCGATGGTCGCCGCGCTCACCGACTCCGGCCTCTCCGCTTCCGAAGCCGCCGCGATGGTAGCGACCTGGGACGAACAATGGTATCGCGAGCCAGGCCAGCGGGTCTTCTCCATCCCGCCGCAATCGCTCATCGACTCCGTCCTCCCACTGGAGATCGATCCGAAGCCCAACGAGCTCGTCCGCGTCTTCGTCCACCGCCAAGAGATCCTCAGCCCCGAAACTCTGGAGTCCCTCGAGCTGGCACTTTCTCCAGAAACCACCCCCGAGCGCGCCCGCCAACTCATCGCCGACGAGCAGTTCGGGCGCTTCGTCCACGGCGCCATCGACGCCGTCGCGGAACACGTCGCCCGCCGCACAAAGAATGAGTACTTTTTCCGCGGCATGGCGGCGATCCAGCCGAAGCCCGAAACGGCAGACCAACCACCGGCCGAGGTCGCTGCCAGTCGTTGACGCCAACGAGACGGCACGTCGACACCACCAGCCCCAAGCCGGCCGACCGCCGCTGGCTGCCTTGCGAACCGGTCGGGCTCCCCACTGCGCGCACCCACCAATCGCCCGGTCGGCCCTGATCCCCCTCTCCCGACTTCGGAATCCAAAAATGGTGCCCAACTCGTGCGCCATGGGGCAACGTTCTTAGAGTAGCCGGCAGTTCGTTGGCGCCTGTCCAGCCGGAGCCGCGGAGTGCGCAACGTTGCTGTGCAACCCGGAACCATCGGAGGAATAGTGGGCAACTTCGTTTACTCTTTGTCCCAGCCCATCCCCCCAAGATGCCCGATCGCCGAATTCCATTTCTGACACTCCTCGTTGGCGCGCTCATGCTCGCCGCCACCTCCGCCGAATTCATCATCAACGAATTCGTGGCCGAGAACTCCGGCACCGCCCTGACCGACGAGGACATGTTCCCCGCCGACTGGATCGAGATCGCCAACCTCTCCGCCTCGGCGGATTCGCTCGGCGGCTACTATTTGACCGATGACCCGGACGACCTGACCAAATGGCAGTTTCCCGCCGTCTCCGTCCCCGGCGACGGCTTCCTCGTGGTCTTCGCCAGCGGGAAAGACAGGGCGGTGGCCGGGAACGAGCTGCACACCAATTTCGCCCTCGGCGTCAATGGCGAATTCCTCGCCCTCGTCCGTCCTGACGGCGTGACCATCGCCTCGGAATTCCGCCCGGAGTTCCCCCAGCAATTCCCGGACATCTCCTACGGCATCGGCACCGGCGGACCGATCATGGCCGTGGGCTATGCCCCCCTCGGTGCCCCGCTTACCTTCCTCGTCCCCACCGCCGAAATCGGCACCAGCTGGCGCAACCCAGGGTTCGACGACAGCACATGGACCCCCGCGCACACCGGTGTGGGATGGGGCTATGATAATACTTCGGTGGGCGACAATGTCGCGCCGGACGGAGATCTCCGGGCCGTCATGCAACGGATCAATGCCTCGGTCTACCTGCGCATCCCGTTCCAGGTCGTCGACCCCGCGGAGGTGCGCAACCTCCTCCTGCGCATGAAAGTGGACGACGGCTTTGTCGCCTACCTGAACGGCACCGAGGTCGCTGCGAAAAACAAGCCCGCCAACCTGCAGTTCAACTCCACCGCCACCGCCCCGGAAGAGGTGTTCGTGGGGGACCCGGATGACCTCTACCTGCTGGACTTCGCCGACCGGCTGGTGGCCGGCGAGAACATCCTGGCCATCCAGGGGCTCAACCAGACCACGGGCAGCTCGGATTTTCTCATCGTACCAACCCTCGAGGGCGAGATCCAAGACCTCTCCGCCCCGCCGCAGCCCGGCTACTTCGATGCCCCCACCCCCGGAACACCCAACGGCGTCCTCCGCACGGCTCCCCCCGGTGCGGTCGCCTTCAGCGTCACCAGCCGCGCCTTCACCACCACCTTCGACCTCACCCTCTCGGTGCCCGACCCCGGCGCCACCATCCGCGTCACCACCGACGGCAGCCTGCCCACCGACGACATCGCCAACCCCTCGCCCGAATACACCGGCCCCATCACCATCAGCGATTCCACTTTGGTGCGCGCCCGCGCCTTCCTCTCCGGCGCCCTGCCCGGTGCCGGGAGCACCGAGGGCTACCTCAAGCTGGCCGCCGACCAGGCCTCGTTCTCGTCGGATCTGCCCGTCGTCCTGCTTTCCACCTTCGGCAACGGCGCCCCACCGGAGTCGGGAACCAGCCTGCGCAAGGACGTCTTCATGCTCATCTACGAGCCGGACGTCGCCACCGGCCGGACGACCTTCCAGGGCACTCCATCCCTCGCCACCCGCGGCGGCTTCCGCAAGCGGGGCTCCAGCTCGTCCGGATTCCCCAAGTATGCCATGTCCTTGGAAACCTGGGACGAATTCGGCGATGAAAAAGATATCCGCCCCCTCGGGTTCTCGGCGGAGGGCGATTGGATCCTCAACTCCCGCTACACCTTCGACCTCGCACTCATCCGCAACCCGTTCATCTACGCTTTGAGCAACCAGGCCGGGCGCTGGGCCGTCGGCACCCGCTTTGTTGAAATCTTCAACGACGTGACCGGCGGGGAGGTCAGCAGCCTCGATTACTTCGGCGTCTACTGCTTCATGGAGCGCATCGAGAGCGACGACGGGCGCGTCGATATCGCCGACCTCGACCCCTGGGAAAACTCGCCCGAGGAACGCACGGGCGGCTACATTTTCAAAAACGACCGCGCCGACCCGGGCGAGCCCACGTTCTCGGTCAGCGGCTTCCCCCGGGCGCTCGCCCATGTCGATCCGGACGGCCTGCGGATCACCGCGACCCAGAAATCCTACATCACGGGATACGCCAACGAAGTGACCACGGCATTGCGCCAGGCGAACGGCATCAACACGAACACCGGATTGCACTTCTCCGAATACCTCGACGTCGCCTCGTTCATCGACAACTTCTGGCTCAGCGTGCTGCCGATGAACCCGGACTGGGGACGCCTCAGCCAGTTCTTCCACAAAGACCGGGGAGGCCCGATCATCGGAGGCCCGATCTGGGACTTCGATCGCACCATGGGCTCGCGGGACCGCCGCGATAACCAACCGCGCCGCTGGGAAGCGGACGAGAGCGATACCAGCTTCACCTGGTACGACTCCGAGTACGAGTGGTTCGGGCGCCTGTTCGGCTTCACCCCGGCACAGGACCAGGCGCGCAACCTGGAGAACCCCCAGCTCATCAGCTCCCGACCCGATGTTTTCCAGCAGGTCATCGACCGCTGGTTCGACCTCCGCGCCAACGTGTTTTCCCAGGCCAACATGGACGCGGTCATCGATTCCATGGCCGCGGAAATCCGCGAGGCACAGGCACGCAATTTCGCCCGCTGGACAGCCCTCGACCCCGGCATCATCACCGGCGAGCGCTTCGACCAACCCGGCCTCTCAGGATGGGAGGCGGAAATCTCGCACCTCAAGGGCTGGCTCCAGACGCGCGCCGCTTGGATCGATGACCAGTTCTTCGGGCCACCGACCTTCAGCCAGGACGGCGGCGTGGTGGAAGAGGGCTTCCAGATCACCCTCTCGTCCCCGGACGCCACCG
>CAZKYJ010000142.1:0-8964 GCA_964556355.1 uncultured Verrucomicrobiales bacterium
GACTAACAGAAGGGATCGCTTTCACCCACAATCGCGCGGGCGGCCCGTTGGCACGGTCAGGATACCGCGGCGACCTGGCCGTCGGGGAAGAGCTGCTCCAGCTGCCACGGCATCAGCAGATCCTTCGCCTCCTCGGGTCGCACGCTGAGGATCTCCAAGACGGCACGGGTGCCGAGGAGGGTCTCGTCGATACCAAGCTCTGCGGCGACGGCATTGCGCCGGTCGCGCAGCGCGTTGAATTTCGCTTCGTCCTCCTGGCGGGGGCGCCCGGTGAGTCGCGGCTTCCGTGCGGGCCAATCTTCCTTGGGGAGTGCTCTCGCTTCGTCGATCGCGGCTTTCAATCGTTTGAGGGGTTCGCCGCGGAGCCGGGCGGGAAGCTGGCACGTCCCCTCGTCCTGGAGTTGCCTCGCCATGGTGAGGAGCGGCTCGTTGTTGCAAACTTTGAACGATGGGCGATCCAGCCGGGCGGCTTCAGTGTCTCGCCACCTCCAGACGGCGCGAAGGAAAGCGAGCCCCTGGGGCCGAAGCTTTCCCCAACCACTGATGCGCCAAAAGTCGTCTTCACCACGGACGGGACGCTCGAGGAACACGCGTTTGGCATCGGCGCACGACTGCTCGAACCATTCCTCGCGCCCGAGTTCGCGGAGGCGGGCGAGGAGGTGGTCCGCCAGGGGCAGCAGATAGCGCACGTCATTGACCGCGTAGCCGAGCATCTTGTCGGTGAGCGGGCGCATCCCCCAATCCGCACGCTGGGAGGACTTCGAGAGCACGACGCCGAAAACGTCCTCGATGAGAGCCGCCAGCCCGAACTTCCGGTAGCCGATCAGCCGGGCGACGATCTGGGTATCGTAGATGGTCTCCGGAAGCTCGTCGAAAGTTCGCTGCAGCATCTGCATGTCGAAATCCGCCCCGTGCATCCAAACCTCGGCCTGGCGGAGGAAATCCATCAATGGGGAGAGGTCTTGCACCCTGAGCGGGTCGATGAGCGCGTTCCGCCCCGCGGCATGGAACTGCACGAGGCAGAGCTTCTCCCGGTAGGAGTGGAGGCTGTCGGCCTCGGTGTCCACCGCGCAACGGATCGGGTGCGCACCACCGCTCGCTTCAATCTCGGCGAGGAATGCCACCAAGGCCGCGTCACTCTCGATAAAAACGTAGTTGCCCGACGGAACCTCAGGCGTGGCCGCGCCGGCTGCCCGCGTCGCCGCAGCCGTATCAGATTCGGTGTCGGCCCTCATGTGCGTAGCCCGGTGAGGAGGAGTTCGGCATTCGACTTCGTCGCGCGAATGTGCTTGATGAGCACCTCCATCGCTTCGCCGGCGGGGATCGTCGCCATCTGGCGCCGGATGGCAGTGATCCGCTGGAACTCTTCCGGATGATAGAGCAGATCGTCTTTTCGGGTGCCCGACCTGAGCGTGTGGATCGCGGGGAAGATCCGCTTCTCCACGAGCTCGCGGTCGAGCTGGATCTCCATGTTACCGGTACCCTTGAACTCTTCGAAGATGACCTCGTCCATCCGGCTCTCGGTCTCGATGAGCGCGGTTGCTAGAATCGTGAGGCTTCCCCCTTCTTCGCAGTTTCGTGCGGCGCCGAAAAACCGTCGCGGCTTTTCCAGCGACTGTTTGTGGAGGCCGCCGGACATGATTCCGCCCTTCCCCCCGCTCATGGCGTTGTAGCCGCGCGCCAGCCGCGTCAGGCTGTCGAGGAGGATCACCACGTCCCGCCCGACCTCGACGAGCCGCTTCGCCCGCTCGGAAACGAGTTCCGCCACCTGGATGTGGCGCTGGGGCATCTCGTCGAACGTCGAGCTGTAGACCGGAGAGTCGATGGTCTCCTTGAAATCGGTCACCTCCTCGGGGCGCTCGTCGAGGAGGAGCACCAGCAGCTCGATCTCGGGATGGTTCTTGCGGATCGACGTCGCGATCTCCTTCAGCAGAATCGTCTTCCCTCCGCGGGGGGGCGCACAGATGAGGCCGCGCTGGCCTTTGCCCAGTGGCGCAACCAGATCGACCACCCGGGTCCCCACCGCATTGGTGGCGGTGTTTTCCAGAATGATCCGTTCGCGAGGAGACAATGCCGTCAGCTTGTCGAAGTAGGTCGGCGGCTCCCACGAGTCCGCGGGAACCCCTTCAACCTTGAGGATCGTATCCGCTCCCAACGACTTCTCCCGGTCGCGCGGATGGCGCAGTTGCACCCGGACGAGGTTCCCCACCCGGAGACCGTACTGTTTCGCCAGCTGTGGCGGGACGAAGACGTCGTCCTCTTTCGGGGCGAAACTGAACTTTGGCCACCGCAGGGTACCCGAGCCGTCACGGGAAGCCTCGAAAACGCCCTCGGCCTCGATCCGGCAGCCCTGGCGGCCGTAGTGGAGGAGGATCTCGAAGACGAGATGGTGTTTCGAGCGACTACCGCCGACCCTCAGACCGAGGTTGGATCCGAGCTCGTAGAGCTCGACGAGGCTCTGGCTCTGAAACTCGTTGAGGTCGATAAACTCCGGGATGGGAGGGCCCGAGTCCTGGGCGGCATCATCTTTCTCGTCGGTGGCCTCGCTCGGGGCGGTCGGCGACTCTATTTCGTTGGTTGTCATTCGTTCGATAAACAGGGCTTGCGGCTGGGGGGCGAGGAACCGCCCGGCTCTTCGGGAGTGGATTGATCTCGGTGGCCTAGCGGGGGCGAAAGGCGAGGTGGCTGGCGGCGATGAGGGAAGCCTGGATCCCCAGAGTCTCCCGGTTCCCATCGTTCCAGACGACGCGGTCGGCGCGCTCCATCTTGCGAGCGAGCGGCATCTGGGAACCGATGATTTTCTGGGCCATATCTGGGGTGAGGCGCGACCTCTCACACAGCCGCCCGAGTTGGATGGCCGGAGAAGTGGCAACGACGACGACCTCATCGTGCGGGATATCGAATCCTCGGGATTCGTAAAACAACGGGACATCGGCCAAAAAGGCGGCCACACCCCCCGCGATCTCGACCGATGCCTGCTCCTCGCGGCAGCGCTGGCGGACGCGGGGGTGAAGCATCTCCTCAAGGAGGCGGCGCCGATCCCGGTCACCGAAGACGATATCACGCAACTTGAGCCGCGAAACCCGACCTTCTTCGTCGAGCACGCCATTGCCAAAATCGCGCACCACCAATCGCACCACCTCCGCCGTTGTCAACAACTCATGGACACAGCGGTCGGAGTCGAATACGTGACAGTCCGGCACAGCATCACGGTAGCGGGAGACGAAGGCGCTCTTTCCGGTCGCGATGCCGCCGGTGACAATGACCGAGATCATGGGCCGGGAAGAAAAAAGGGGCGGAAGGTGACACCCTTCCGCCCCGCGAGATTTCTTGATCGTCCGATCTTGCGAACCGGTCCCCTACTTGAGCGGGAACGGATCTTGGGGGATCAGATCGGTAGCCGGACCGGGGTTGTCGATCGTGGGAGCGACCGCGGTGGACGCCACGTTGATCGGCTGTCCGTCCGGTCCGATGAGCCGTGCGGACACGAAGACCACGAGGTTGCGCTTGAAGTGGTTCTCCGCGTCGGTGCGGAAGAGCCGGCCGATCCACGGAATATCTCCGAGAACCGGAACCTTGTCTTCCACGCTTTGGATGTCCTCGCGGATGAGACCGCCGATCGCAACGGTCTGGCCGTCATAGATCGTGACCGAAGTCTGCGCCTTCCGGGTGGAGAAGATGGGCTGCTCGATCCGGTTCTCGGTGAGCACGACGGTCGTCGCGAGGCCGAGGGCATTGGTCGCACCCGACTGGATCGGGCTCCCGTAGTTGACGAACCCTTCGAACTCCACGACCTCGGGGGCAAGGTTGAGATCGATGGTGTAGCCATCGGGACCGACGACCGGATCGACTTCCAGCGTGACCCCGGTATTCCGGGTCTCGAAGGCCGTCGGCGTGGTCGGGGTGACCGGGAAGCTGCTGACGCCGCCGCTGCTGGCGCCGGTGAACGGGTTGAACGAGCCCGTGAGGTTCGACGACCCGAAGTTCTGCGGAATTTCCGGCGGATCGAACTCGATCGGGTAAATAAACTCTCGGATGACCTCGATCTTGGCGCGCTGGCCGCTCTTGGTCACGATGCTGGGAGCGGACATGAGGTCGACCCCCTTCTTCTGGCTGAGCGCCCGGACGACCACTTGGAACTGCGGGTCGGTGAAGACGCCGGCGAGGGCGAAGATGCCGGGCGACGTCGAGGATACCACTTCGGAACTCGCGTTGAGCAAGCCGTCGATGGCTCCGGTGGAGATGGCGTTACCGCCGAAGCGCAGGCCGCGGGTGACCGGGAACGCCCCGATCGGGACATCCGACCCCGGGGGGACGAAGTTGAAGTCCTGGGTGCCCACCGGGCCGGCGGCCGCGTTACCCGCGGTGCCGCCTTGGGCGAAGGTGCGGTCCGAACCGGGGACGTTGAAACCACCGAGCAGCCAGTCGAAGCCGAGCTCTTCGGTGTTCGTTTGGGTCACTTCGACGAACTTCGTCGTGATGAAGACCTGTTGGCCACCGGCACGGACGAGTTGCTCGACGAAGGAGGAGATGAGATCGACGTTGCTCGCCGTGTTTTTGACGATGAGCTGGGAAGTCGCCGGGTTGTAGTAGGCGCTCGCCCCTTCCGGGAAGGTGACACCAGCCGCGGAGAGGACTTCGATTGCCGTCTTGCGCTTGCTGATTCCGGAGGCGGGAGCCGTATCGGCGGCGAAGGGGTCGTTGTCGGCGGCCGCCCCATCGTCGGCACCGGCCGAGGTGAGGAACGTCGGAGGGACGCGGAATACGCGGGTGTAGAACTCGAGGTTGTTATCCGTGTTCGGAACCACGACCACGGCGTAAGGCTCGACGCGGAAGCGCAGGCTCGCGAGATCGGTCACATACTTGAGAGCCTCACCGAGCGGCACGTCGCTGAGCGAGAGCGTGATCCGGCGGTTGGCGATGGAGCCACCGCCGGCACCTTCGCCGCCGATGCTACCGCCGGGCGATTCTTTGATGAGGATGTTGACGCCCTTCTCCTCCGGGTTGGCGGTCTGGATGTCCATCTCCTTGCTCTTGATGCGAAGGAAATCGACCGCTTCCTGCACCGTCGCCTCGTCGAACGAAACGGTGGGGATGCGGATGGTGCGCAGCTTCTCGAGCATGACCTCCTCACCACCGGCGTTGAACGGCAGACCGGCGATCTCGTCCGGGTTGACGGCGTCGCTGACGACGGCCGTTTCCCAAAGCTCGTCCACCTGGCGCATCATCTGGGCGCGGGTATGGTCGTAGGCCGACTTGTAGTAGTTGTTCGAAAGCTCCCGCTCGATTTTCTCAAGCATCCGCCGTGCGGCGACATTGTAGCGGTCGACGACGAGGACGGAGTTCAACGATTTCTTGGCCTCGTCGAACTGGCCAAGATCGTACTGCCCGACCGCCAGATTGAGGTTCTTCTCGACCTCTTGCACGTTCGACATGTGCTCGGGCGAGTTGGCCGGGTTGTAGATCTCCGGATCGTCGAGGTTCTCGAGAAGCTTTTCCGCCTTCTTGTTGTCGGGATCGACATCGGGGCTGAGGACTGCCTGGAGGAGGCCGCGGGCGGCGGCATAGTCGCCATTCTCAGCGCGCATCTCGGCCAGTTTCACGCTCGCATCCGCGTAGCCCTGGGTCGCCCGCTGGCGGCGATCCTCGGTGATGGGAGCTACCGGGTAGAGATCCAGAGCGCGGCGATACTCGGCGATGGCCTGCTCGTAGCTCCCCTCGCTGTAGAGCACGTCACCTTCGGCGACAGCCGCGTCGGCCTCGGCGATGTTCTGCTGGCGGCGGATCATTTCCCGCTCGGCGATTCCGGAGACGCTACCGTCGCCGGCGTAGACCGTGCTCAGGTCAGCGGCAAGCGGGAGAGATGCGACGCCGAGGACGCCCACGAGCGATGCGCTCAATTGATTCTTTCGATTAATTGGTGTCATGGGATTTGGATATTTCCTGATGGATGCGTTGGGATGCTTGGAGGTTGTTGATGTGAATTTTCGCCGCGGTGGTGGGTCGTAGCGTCGTCGGACTGCCTACATTGGGAAATCTCGGTCATTTGTCCAGCGGAATTCGCGTTTCGACCGCATCCGTTTTGCCCTCAGGGACGTGGGAGACGATCGCGTAGTCCGCCCGGACCTCTTTCAGGGTGAACACCGGGGTCGCCTGGCCGGGCAAAGTGAAGGTCGCTCCCACATCGACCCGGTCGATCATACTGGTGCCTTTGTGCTTGTAGACGAACTTGGCGAAATAGATCGGGCGGTTCTCCTCGGTGTTGCGCACCACGGTGAACGGGCTGTCCTCGGTGCGGAACTTATCGGCGATGACGAGTTCCCCGACATCGCGGCCGTTGGGATCGGTCTTGGGAATGTGTTCCTGGATCGTGAACCTCCCGGCGTCGTCGCCCGAGTCGGGGAAGCTCTCGCCGACGGCGAGGAACCAGCTTTTGCGCTGCGGCTCCACACGGGTGATCTGGATCTGGGGATCGATGAACGCTCCCACCTTGATGACGAACGGATCTTCGCCCCGCTCCGCCAGCCGGAGCTGGGTGAACTCGATCTTATTATCGAAGAGCCACTTGTTGGGAACGTCGGGGCGCAGCGGAATCCCCTTCGGATCGACCATGTTGACGATCGTTCCGTCTTCCAGCTCGACGATGGGAACCGAAACGGTGAGGGGAGCGAGGATGCCATCGACCTCCTTGCGGCTCCAGACGTGATCGACGCCGAGCTTCTCGGTGGCGATCTTGGTCAGCTCGTTGCCCGTATCTTCGAGCTCCTTTTTCTTCGTCACTTCCGGGTTCGGGAAATTTGAAGCGAACGATGTACCCTTGAGGAGGAGGAGTGCCCCCCCGGCGATCGCGATCACCGAGATGACCAGCAGGAGCAGTTTATCGTAGAATTTTTTCAGCCAATCCATGGTTCAATAGAGGGGGTCGAGGTTGCGCGAGGCGAGTCGGAAACTGGGAAAATGGGATCGGATTACGCACCGCTTGCGGCATCGCCGGCAGCGGGGGATTCATCTTCTTCCGCCGGGGCCTTGGCCGCCACAGGATCAAACCGGAGCAGGTCGATGACCGTGGAGACCTCCAGCAGCTCGGTGCCAATGATGATCCGCGAGTCCTCGCGGGCGACTTTGCTTTCGTCGGCAGAAATGAGGTTTCCCGGATCGTCCTGCGAATCGCCTGCGGCATCGTCGCCGGCAGCGGACTCTTCCACTTCCTCGATGACCTCCTCGATCGATTCCTCGATGATCCGCGCCTCGAAGGGAACGCCGCGCTCGGGGCCAAGATCCGCCTCGTTCTCCAAGGCGAGGAGGCGGGTGGAAAGATAGAACGATCCCGGAGGGGTGTTCCCGATGTCGTTCAGAAATGCCTCGAGCCCGCCCGGGCTGATCTTGAAGCTCACCTTCACGGGGTAGCGGTGCGTCACGGCAGGAGCCGGTTCGGGCGCGTTCGATGGCATTTTCTTCTTTGCGTCCTCTTCATCTGGGGCGGCGGCGGCCGCCGATTCCACCGGGAGCTTCTCGCGATCAAATCCCGTGATCTCCGTCACGCCATTTTGGATGAGAGCCGTCGTGACGTACTCGAGAGCGTCGAGTTGGTAATCGAGCTCGGCCACGGCCTCCGAACGGGGGAACGCCGACGTGTACTCCACCATGCCCAACGCGAAATCATCGGGGAGTACCGCGTTCCGCCGAACCGCCATCGTCTTCACCGCGAGAACCCGCTCGGTCAGCTTCTCCTGAAACGAACGGTCGTCCATGCTGGCGTCCAGCGGACGCTGGTAAGTGCCCAGCTTGGTCTGCAGCGCGTCGGTCGACGCGTCGAGCTCGGCGGACTTTTCGTCGATGAGATCGAGGCTGTCTTCCTCGGGAAAGAGCGGGCGGGCACGGAGCGCGGCCACGGCATTGGCACTTTGCTGGTAGGTCTCCATCGTGCTGGTGAAGCCACCCTTGGCCGCCATCAAGAGGTACCCCAGTCCGGCGACGCCGATCACGAAGACGGCGATGAAGCCCGCTAAGAATTTGTTCTCTTTAATCCAATCCATAGGTCACTTGTAGTTGATCTTGCGGGCGAGCGGCAGGCGAAACTCGTACTGCAGCGCCCAGCGGTCATCCCCGCGGCTCGCCGTATCGATCCGGGGGACGTAGGTCGCCTGGTTCGCTTTGAGATCGGCGGGATCGATTTCGATAAAGCGGCTCGATTCGGCGATGTTGTCGATGAATTTGCTCACGTCCTGGCGCCCGCCCGCGTCATCGCGATAGAGCCCTTGCACAATGAGGCCGTCCACCACATCCTCGACGGGCTGGTCGGCGTCGAGCGTCCCGGGAGCACTGGGGCGACGGTTGCCGGCGATCGACTGCCCGGAGGCGTCCAGCACGGCCTCGCCGCCGACGGCGGGCACGACCTTGGTCACCCAAACGAGGTCGCTGGGGAGCTGGGAATTGAGATCGTTGAGCAGCTCGATCCAGTAGGTTCGCCCGACGACGTCGTCCTGAAGGTTGACGGAACGCACCTTGTCGGCGTCCAGCTTTTGTTTGCGGGCGGCGATCTTGGAATTCCAGCCTTCGAGCGTCGCCTTGGTCTCGTCCAGCTGGGCGAGCTGCCGCTGGGCCAGGCTGTCGGCATTCTTGTAAAAAAGGATGCCGGCACCGAGCGCCGCGACCGCGACGACGGCGGCGGTGACGAGAAAGGGCCGGCGGGCCGTGACGTCGCGTGCCCGTTCGACCGCGCCGGGCACGAGGTCGATCTCCAGCGGGCAGACACCGGCACCGCGCAGGGCGAGACCGACCACTTCCCCGAGGCGATGCGCCTCCATCGAGGCGGCTTCGGTATCGACCGACGATCCGAGGCCGACCGTGCGGAGGGCGTTGAAAAATTCGACCGGCAGCTTGAGCTTTTCCTCGAAAAACTCGCGGATGTAGCCCAGGCCGACCGTGCCCCCGCAGAGGAAGACGCGCTGGGGGGCGGCGCCC
>CAZKYJ010000143.1:0-8933 GCA_964556355.1 uncultured Verrucomicrobiales bacterium
GGAACCCCGCGTAGACGGTGAACAGGTTGGCGGTGGAGCGCACGATGCCCAGTTCGCCGAATCCGGCCGGGCCGAGGATACGCGCCACCAGCACCGAGCTGACTGCGGTCAGCGCCTTCCACCCCACCGCGCCGACCGAGAAGAGCGTCACGAGCTCGATCATGATGCAGCGCGCGTAGTTCACGGCCTCCGAGCAAAACGGGTGGCACGCGAAGACGAGGGCTGCCAGAAGCGCTGCACGGTGCCGCGCCCGGTCGCTCGGCAACCACCCCGCAGCGGTGAAGAACTCGCCGGCCACGGGGAAAAGTAGCGCGGCGGTGAGGAGGTGCGCACCGAGGGTGAGGCCATGGAACGCCGGCGCCCAGTAGCCGAAGATCGCGTGGGTGGCCATCCACAGCAAGCCGGGGATCTGGCAAAATTCTCGTTCCATCCACGGGGTCAGGTCGGCGTCATCGTCAGCGATGATGAGGAAGTTGTCGTCCATGTAGAAGTCGGCGCCGAGCGCGAGCCCGTAGCTCAGGAGACCGACGAAAAGGATGAGGGCGTAGCAGAACCTCCTTTTCGCGAGGAGGTCAATCATTGTTCCAGTCATGGGCGGTTCGATTCGAATTGCATCCTCGGGGCAGATCCTCCCCGCGGGGATCTATGGGTGGCGGAGAATGTCGGCGGTCGTCCCCGGGTCGCCGCTATCCGCGAGAGACGGTTCCGGTATCAGCTCGCTGGCGGGCGGGGCGGTAGCGGCCGCCCCTTCGATCGCTAGCCTCTCGCTCCGGAGTTCGGGAATTGCCGACTTCGCGTAGAGGACGGCCGCCTGGGTGCCCTTGAGCTGGGTGAGCGCGAGGAGCTGGTGGCGGTGGCTGACCGCCAGCTCGCGGAGCAGCTCACCCTCGGGGTAGCGCCTTCCCGTGGTCGCGGTGGCGCGATTGAAGTCTTGGATCATCCGCCACGCCGCGAGCGTCTCACCGTGCCACGGCGGGACGCGGTGGAAGTTCCCCTCGTCGATGGCGTTCTCCATGAGAACGTTCCGGGCGTGAATGTTAAGGGGATAGTCTTCGATCGCCTCCCGGGCCAAGGTCGATAGATCCTGCCATTTGGCGCTCTGCTTGGCGGAGATCAGGCCGCAGCCCACGACGATCATCAGGGTGCTCGCCCGTCCCAACGGTTCGTTCCGCGCCGCGGCCAAGGCCAAGACCATCCCCGCGCCGATGGCAAACCAGGGGAGGGCGGCGTAGGCGCGTGCCTCGACCATCGAACCCTGGCTGACGAAGACGAGCCAGATGAGGAGTGAGCCGACCAGCAGCGAGGTCAGCGCGGCAGCGGCGCGCAGCCGCCGGTTGAAAAAGCTGACCCCGATCATGACAACCAGGGTAGCCACCCCGACGGTCATGGACACCGCCGCGCCGTCCTGCCACGAAACGGAATCGGCGATGAGGTGGTCGTTGCAAAGGTCGATCGGGCAAACCATGCGGATGAGATAGCGCCAGAACACCCGGCCTTGGGTGAGGACATGCCCGAGGTAGTGCGCCTCGCCCACTACGGATGCCATCCAGGCAAAGAGCGTGGCCAACGAATCCCAGGCTGCCGCGACGATGACAAGCGGGATCGATCCGACGATCACCTTGTCCCGTGTCCTGGGGGCGAAACGGGTTACGACCTGGCGGAAGGGAAAAAACGCCCCCAGCACCGCCATGGCGATGATGGCGGAAAAGAGGCCCCCGGGCGGCGTGGCAAACGCGCAGCCCATCAGTGAGAAAGCGGCGGTGATCGCCCACGGCCAGCGCAGGGTCAGGCACAGCTGGAGGCAGCTCCCACACGCCGCGAGCGCTGTGAGGGCGAGGATTTGGAACTCGAAACCCGGCGCGGAGTTCACCGCCGACGAGGCCAACGGATGCACCGCGAAAAGCAGCGCAGCACCGAGCGCTCCGTTCTGCCGGCGCCGCCGGTCGGTCAGCCAGCCGGCAGCGAGAAAATACCTGTCTGCGACGAGGTAGACCAAAATGCCGCTCAGCAGATGCACCACAAGGTTGATGTAGGGAAATGCCGAGACGCTGGACGCCGAACGCGTATCGGCTCCCAGGGCAAACGCGTAGGCCAACAAGGCGGCACCCACGATCAGGGCGCTCGGAAGCCAGAATTGGCGGAATTGGTCGCTGGGTGCGGGCATTCCGTGATAAATATCACGGTTATGGTTTTTATACAATCAGTATTTGTGAACTAATTCCGGCGAGCGCCGAACTTATGAGATCAGCGCGGCGTAGGCGCCATCGTGCCCATCGGATTGGGGCGTGGCCGACCGGGATGCCCGGAGCGCGAACCGTCCGGGTCTTCGGCGAAGAAACTCTTCGACGACGCTTCCGTTCTCGTCGGGATCGATGCTACATGTGCTGTACACCATCCGACCGCCCGGTTTGAGATGGGTGCAGGCCGCCGAGAGGATCGCCGCCTGGAGGGCGGCGAACTCCGCGAAGGTTTCGGGCGTGATCCGCCAGCGCGCGTCGACCCGACGTCGGAGGACGCCGGTGTTGGAGCAGGGGGCATCGATGAGGATGGCGTCGAAAAGGCCGAGGTTCGGATGGGCGCCCCCAGCCCAGTCGTGCTGGAGCGAGGGAATCTCCCGCGTCTCGGGTCGGCGGTCGAGGTTCTCCCGGAGTGTCGCGATACGTTCGTCCGAGGCGTCGGTCGCGACAATCTCTGCGCCATAACCGGCCAAGGCGGCAAGAAAAAGCGTTTTTCCGCCCGGGGCGGCGCAGGCATCCAAGATCCGCTCGCCGGGTTTCGGGTCGAGAAGCTTGGGGGCGATCGCGGTGGAGGGATCTTGGATGTAGATGTCCCCGCGGGAGAGCGCTTCGCGGTCGATCGCGCCTTCCTGCTCCCTGAAGCTGAGGTCGGGGAGGCGGATAAAATTGGTGGCTGGGGTGTTGTTCCACCGGAGGAGGGCCTCGGTCGACGGCTCACCGAAATGGCGGACCCATCGATCGATCAGGAACCCGGGATGGGAAAAGCGCTCGCTCCATGGTTTCGCTTGGGCCTCGGCGAGCAGGCGCTCACGCTCGCGGTCGGCGCGGCGTAGCAGCGCGTTGGCGAACCCGCGGAGCGGGCGCCGGGCGAGGGAAACACAGCTGTGGACGGCGGCGTGGGCGGGCGCACCTTGGATCAGGAGCTGGAACAGGCCGATCCGAAGCGCCTGCCGGAGGTCATCGGGAATGCGGCGATTCTCCTTGTCTGAAAGCGATTCGATCCACGTGTCGAGCAGCGTCCGGTGCCGTAGGACGCCGTGGACGAGGGCGTTGAGCAACGGCCGGTCGCGCTCGGCGAGTCCGGGCTGCCCGACCGTGCGGGAGATCAGCGTCTCCGCGTAAATCCCCCCCCGCGCGCGCTCCCACGACAGGAGGATGCGCTGTGCGAGCTGGCGGGACGACGTTGGAAGTTTCAAGTCAAGAGCTTCGCATCGAACTTGGCTACCTGAAACTTGATTGCCAAAACCCTAGGTCGTTCGGCGACCTCTGCCGATCCCGTGGTAGGTGAAGCCGAGCTGCGCCATGCGACCGGGGTCGAGGAGATTGCGCCCGTCGAAAACGAGCGGTGACACCAGCTTTTCTTTCACTTTCGCGAAATCGACGGAGGCGAACTCGGGCCACTCCGTCGCGATGACGAGCGCCTCGGCGCCTTCGACGGCATCGAGCGGGCTGTCCATGATGGTGATCTTCTGCCCGATCGGCATCGTCCGCGCGTGGTCGGCGGCCTTGGGATCGTAGGCGGAAATCTCGGCACCCTCGGCGACGAGCTTCTCCACCAGCTTGATGGCCACGGACTCGCGCACGTCGTCGGTGTCGGGCTTGAAGGAAAGACCCCAGACGGCGATCTTTTTCTCTTGGAGCACCCAGAGGGACTCGCGGATCGCTTTGATGAACCGTTCGAGCTGGACGGCGTTGATCCTCTCCACTTCTTTGAGCAGTGTGAATGGCACGCCGAGGTCTTCGGAAATGGCGATAAACGCCTGCAGGTCTTTCGGGAAACACGAGCCGCCGTAGCCGAGACCGGCGTTCAGGAAGTGGCGGCCGATACGCTTGTCCATCCCGATGCCCTCGGCCACTTTTTCGACGTCGGCGCCCGAAGCGTCACAGACTGCGGACACCGCGTTGATATAGGAAATCTTCAGTGCGAGGAACGAGTTCGCGGCATGCTTGATAAGCTCGGCGCTGTTGATGTCGGTGACGAGGACAGGGGCGACAAACGGCTCGTAGAGCTTTTGCATGATGGCCAGCGCGCGGTCGCTATTGGCTCCGATGACGATGCGGTCCGGATGGAGGAGGTCATCGACCGCACAGCCTTCGCGAAGGAACTCCGGGTTCGACACGACATCGAAATCGGCGGACGGCGCATAGCGGCGGATCGTGTCGGCAACCTTTTCGCCGGTCTTGACCGGAACGGTGCTCTTATCGACGATGACTTTGTAGTCCTTCAGAACCGCCGCGATCTCTCGTGCGACCTTCTCGATGAAACGCAGATCGACACTGCCGTCCGACTGCGGAGGGGTAGGGACCGCGATGAAGACAACCTGGCCGAAAGCCACCCCCTCCTCGGTGCTCGTGGTGAACCGGAGCCGGCCGGTTCCAACATGCTTGGTGACGAGGTCTTCGAGCCCGGGTTCGTAGATCGGAATCTTGCCATCGAGCAGCGTCTGGATCTTGGCCTCGTTGTTGTCGACGCACATGACGTCGTGGCCGACTTCGGCGAAGCAGGCACCGGTAGTAAGTCCGACATAGCCGGATCCGATAATGGTCAGTTTCATAGAAAGATAGGATGCGGGTTGCGGACCAGGCGCGATAAGGAGACGGCGGCGCCGGGGTCGGCGATGCGGGGCGGCAGCAGCCGGCGGGGAAGGGGGCTATTCGCCGCCGCTGCGATTGGGATCGAGCTCGAGCGGGAGACCGAGCTGCGGGAACTCTTTGAGCGTCATCGTGAAGACGATCCCGAACTCGAGCTCCTCGGCACGGTTGTCTCTGACCGATGCCCCGAGCGAGGCGACCCAGCTCGTGAGGTCACGGTGGATCGTATACTGTTGGTACTCGAGCACCGAGTCGTCGATCTCGTAGCGCTGGATCATGCCGACACCCCACTCCTCGTTGAGGCGGGCATAGGTGTTGAAAGTGACCAGGCTGCTGTCCTCGAAAAACGGATGGTCTTGGAGGAGGAGGTGTCCGAGTGAGAACTCCCACCATTTTGTCGGCTGGAACGTGAGCCGGTTGTCGATCTCCGTGAATTCGTAGTCGCCGCCGCCGATCGGGACCTGGGTATCGAGCCGGTAGGTAAGCCAGGGAATTGGCCGCCAGTAGAAGTTGTTGAAAAGGTTCGAGTGGCTGCGGTCGAACTCCGGATCTTCCGCGAAGATGTCGAAGTAGGTGTTGAGCCCCATCCAGTCGTAGTTCCGGTCGTCCCTGCGGGTGAACAGGCGCTGCCGCGTGCCGAGGCGGAGGATGTTCCAGTCCTGCAGGCTGTCGATCGCGGTGAACTGAGGCACGTCGAGCGGTCGGAGCTGGGTGGACGGGACGAGCCGGTCGATCTGGGGGATGGTCGACCCGTCGTCGCCGGCGCGCAGGAACGAGTAGTTCGCGTAGGGCTGGACAACGTGGCGGATGCCCTCGATGCCAAGCGCGTCGCTCCGGGCGTCCTCGTAGACTTTCGACAGCTTGAACGAGGCATCGAGCCCGGCGTGGAAAATCCCGCGCGTGTCGTCACCTGAACTTTCGCCATCGGGCGAATCGACGTCGGTGTAGGCGGTCGCCCCGACGCCAAAGCGCGGTGTGAGGTTCAGCCAGCCCCCCACCGTTTTTGGGTAGAGGAGTTCGTGGTAGGTGTGAAATCGGGTGAAGCCGCGGTCGCCGAGCTGGGCATCGAGATCGGTGATCTGGTTTTCCAGAGCGGCGATCTGGTCTTGGATGATCGAGGTGTTGATCGCGCCGTTGGCCGCTGCGAAATCTGCGTCACCCGCGAGGGTGAGCTGGTCGTTGAGGAGCTGGCGTTGATCGCGGAGCAGGCGCTGCTGGTCGCGGAGGCGGTTCTTGTCCGACGAGGAGAACTCCTCCGCGTAGATGCCGACGCTGGTGGTGCTCTCGTAGAACAGCCCGGTGTTGAAAATCGGCTGCCGGATGAGGTCGAGCGAGAGTTCGGGCAGCCGGGTATCGGTCTGGAAGAAATCGTTGATCTGGAACCGCCCGAGGAGGCTGAGGGCGCCCCGGTCGAAAGTTTTCACCGCGTTGACGATGTTGTCCGGGCGAGGATTGACCCGGAACTCGCCCGGGAAGAAGTCCTCGTAGAAGAATTCGTCGCTGATCTTGTTGATATCGAAATCCACGTAAAACGTGCTCTCCTCGGGACCGGGCAGGTAGACCCGGTGCTGGAGGTTGAGCCGGTAGCGAGAGGTGTCCGGGACGCCGTCTCCGACCCGGAACCCGTCACCGCTGGAGAGCTCACCGGGCGAGCTGTCGTTCGCGTAGTAGAACTTGAAAAGGCCGAAGTCCGGCTTTTCCCGATGGCGGCGAGACTCGAGCTCGATGCCGCCGGCCAGCCCGCGCGACGAGCGGATATCGAGCTGGAATTTGGCGATGGTGTGGTCGCCCACGAGGGTGCCATACTGGTTGAGGAGGTAAGCGCCCCAATTGCTCGTGTAACCGGGGGCGAACGTGTAGCCGAGATCCTCGTCAAAAGGCTGCGAGAGGTAAGGGAAATAGAAGACGGGGATGGACCCGGCGTAGGCGGTCAGGTCGCGGAAGACGATGCGGTCCTCGGGGTAGATATCGACCGTCTTGGCCTTGACGTGCCAGTTCGGGTTGATGCTGTCGTGGGTGGTGAAATAGGTGCTTTCGGTATTGAGCACGGAAATGGTGTCCGTGTTGGTCTCGAAACTGCCGGTATCGAAATAGATGTCCTCGAACGAACTGCGGAGACCGTCGGCCTCCAACTCGTCGCTGCGCACATCGTATTTGATATTCTCTCCCCGGTAGACGAGGCCGTCCTTGTAGACGGCCACGTTGCCTTTGGCGCGGACCACCTCCCGCCGGACGTCATAGTCGACGGTGTCCGCAAAGATTTGCACCTGCTCGAACGTCACCGAGAGCGGGCCACCCGAGGCCGCCCACGAAATGATCTCGGTCTCCGGATCGTAGGCCGGCGAGGCGTTGTCGACGGCGACGTCGCTGGCGATTTCCGCCAAGACATCAAATTGCGCGGTTGCCGGGGTGGGGGCGAGGGCGAAGAGCGTGGCGGCCAAAGCGGTGGTGGCGGCTTTCGCGCAGGGCGATCCACCACGTCGCGTTCGCCGGTCGGGAGAGTTCGTGCTCAGCAAGGTGTCCAAGATTGAGGTGTCGGTAAGGTCTGGGGCGCGAGTTGGTTTCGGGTGCCCGAAGCACCCAATGCCACGATGGCAGCCATCTGTCGAATCGCGAGCCACATCTAAGAGAATTCTCAGGGGTCTGGCAACCCCTTTTCCTTGCGATTTTTCGGCCGGTCGCAATCGGGTGGTCACGGGAGGCAGATCCCCTTGTGGGACTGCCCCCGGACGAAGTCGAGGAGCGGGTGGACGCGGGGGCTCCAATCGTGTTTGGCCGCTTCGGCGATTGCCTGGCTCAGATTGCGTCCGGAGCCGAAAAGCAACGTGTAGAGGCGTTTGAGCTCCGCCCGTTCCCCCGCCGAGAAGCCGCCGCGCCGGAGGCCCACGACATTGAGCCCTTTGAGCTGGTTGACCTTCTGCACGATACTGAACGGGGGAACGTCCCGGCTCATGGCGGAGTTTCCCTGCACCATCGCTCCGTCGCCCACCCGGATGAACTGGTGAAAAACCGAGCCGCCGCCGAGGAAGCTGCGGCTTCCGACGCGGACGAAGCCCGCGAGCAGGCACGCGTTGGCCACCACGTTGTTGTCCCCGATGAACACGTCGTGCCCGAGGTGGCTCGTGGCCATGAGGAAATTCCCGGAGCCGACCACGGTGTTCTCGTCGGGGCGCGTCGAGCGGTGAACCGTGACATGTTCGCGGATCACGGTATCCTCGCCGAGGATTACGCCGCTCGGTGTCCGCGGGTCAAACGCGATGTCCTGGGGATCGCCGCCGATGATCGCGGCACGGCCGACCGACGAGCGGGCACCGATGCGGACGCGGCCGACGATCTGCGCGCCGGCCTCGATCCGGCAGCCGGCGCCAATTTCGGCGGGACCCTCGATGATTGCGTAGGGGCCAACCTCGACGTCGGCGGCGAGTTCGGCGGCGGGATCGACGAGGGCGGAGGGATGGATCATGGGTGGGCGAAGCGGGGCAATTTACAGCAGTCCGGACTCCCGGAACGAGAAGTAGGGTTCCCGGTCGTCGAGATTCAGGCCGATAATGACGTGGTCGAGGAAATTCATGTCGAGCTCGCTGCAGATATTGCGGAGCCTGCTGGTGAAGACGCGGTCGGCCTCGCTGGGCGAGGGGTCGCCCGACGGGTGGTTGTGGACGACGATGAGCGCGTGGGCGGAGTGGAGGATGGCGGGGCGGAGGATCTCGCGCGGGTGGGCGAGGATCGCGTTGATGCTCCCGCGAAAAACCTCTTCGATGCGGATGACGTGGTGCCGGGTATTGAGAAGCATCACCCGGAGACTCTCCTGGCGGAGCCCCCCCATCTCCGCGCCGAGAATGGCGTAAACCTGCGCGGGGGTCTCGCACGTTTCCTTGGAGAAACGTTCGCGCGCCAGGCGGATTCCGAGTTCGAATGCCGCGCTCAGTTCGGAGGCTTTCGCGGGGCCGATACCTTTCGTCGCGATCAGGTCTTCCGGTGTGCAACGGGAAAGAGCGCTCAGCGAACGGTGGGTCGCGATCAAGTTTTTCGCCAGGTCGATGGCGCTCATGCCGTGTCCGCCGGTCCGGAAAAAAATGGCGAGGAGTTCGGCGTCGGTCAGCG
>CAZKYJ010000144.1:0-8933 GCA_964556355.1 uncultured Verrucomicrobiales bacterium
GACTGGACTGGTCGACGAGCCGCCCGAACTCAACACTCACTTCGTCCACGGTAAATGCTGGCACCTCCTCTCCCGGGGCGGGAACTTGGCTGAATCCCCCGAGTTGGAGATCGCCGAAGTCGGTGATCCCATCGACCACGGGTGCCAGCGTGAAGCTGACCGCGTTCCGCTCCACTTCGGAGATCCCGGCGAGGGTGCGCGAACTCGCCAGTAGGGTCAGGTTGCCCAGGGTGGCCGGGACCTGCTCTTCGATGAACCCGTCCGGGTCGGGGTGGAGAGGGATGGTCATGGGCAGGAACCCGACCTGCAACGAAGCGCTGACCGCCTGGGTCGGGCTGCCGGTGGGGTCGAGGATCCGCACCCGTATCGTGGTGAGCGCCACCCCCGGGACGACCCAGAACTGCCGGGTGGCAGCGACGCCCTCGTGCACCGAGGTCAGGGCACCCGCCGAGAACCCGGGCGTCAGTAGCGCGGCCTGCGCGGCCTGCACCAGTGAGCCGAACTGATCGAAAGTGGCTGGGTTGGATGCCGTGTGGCTCGTGCAAGCATCGGTCGTGACGTCCACCTCCGTCCCGTCCGCGAGAGTGGCGATACACTGGAATGGCACCGGAGCCAGCGAGGTGAGAAAGCGGGTGGGCGAGGTGATGCGCAGGCGCACCGGCAGTGGTGGGGGTGAGTCGGAGAAGGTGAGGTCGTCCAGGTCGAGCGTTACGGGAGCCTCGTTGCTGAGAAAAAACGGCTGGCTGTAGACGTAGCGCGATTGTCCGCCCTTGGTGCTGATCCCGGTCAGCCGTACGCAGGTCGTCTGGTTGGGGACTGAGATGTTCGCGATGCGGAAGCTCCCATCGGAATCCGGTGTGACCGTCCGGCCGCGCACCGTGATCCGCCACGACTCATCGATAAAATCTTCTTGCGCACCGACAGTGCCAGAAACCGCCAGAAGAACGAACGCGGCAAGGAACAGTGGAAGGCGACCGCAAAGCTGCCGAGGCCACCCGGTCGGTTCGCCCCCCCTCCTTGCGGGTGTGGGGCGAGCGGTGATCGCGTTCGAAGCTGCTCCGCCGGGTACCCCTTCCGTTCTCATTCGGTGGGGGCGCCGGCGATGCTTCGGGAAGCTATTGGGAAATCGATCCACTGTTTCAGCTCTTAGAGGGCTTGTTCGAGAATCCAATCCCAGGTGATTTCCTTGCGTTGGCCGCTGGCCAGGTGCCAGATTTGGAACACTCCGAGCGGGGGCGGCGTGGCTTCGGCGGCCGCCCCGCCCGGCGGTGCCTCGACCGCCAATTGTTCGATCTCGCCATCCCTTCCGACGTAGCGCGCCAGGGTGAAGGCACCAATCTGGGCGAGGCGCTCGATCTCGATCGTGGTGCTACCGCCCGGCACCGCGCCCTCGGCGGCCTGGCTGCGCAGCAGGTGGAAGAGGAATCCGAGCGCGGGCGACGCTTTTGCCATGTCCGCGCTCGGATCGGCCGTTGGGGACAGCGCCAGGTGCAGTCCCGCCCGGCTCACAAAAAACTGGTGCTTCCGCTCGATCGTGATCCGTTTCCGCTCGCCCGCCCCATCCGGCGAGGGGGCGTTGGCTCGGGGAAGGCGATCGGGTTGATCCCGTGGCCGGTCGCCCTCCACGGGCAACGGGATCGGGTGCGCATTCAACGCAAGACTGATCGGTTCCGGCCGCTCCGTCCGCACGCCGGGACGGGTCACCGTTTTCGAGCGTCCGGGAAAGCGCGACTCGTGGAGCAGGACGGCGAACTCGCTACATGCCGGAAACTCCGCCAGCGACCAATCCTCCCCATCGGCTTTCAGGTAGAGAGGCGCCGCGACGACGAACCTCCCGGCAAGCCGCTCGCTGGCGGAGACCTCGACCACGCGGGACCCGTCGTCGAGCAGCATGCTGCGCCGATGGAATACCCGGCTCCCACGAATCTGCTCAACCACCTCGGGTGTGGCAAAAGTTCTCCGGATCAGGACACTGCACGCATCATTGCCACGTTCGATCGGCCTCGGGGGGGTGAAATGGAGGTCTTCGTAGTTCAGCACGGAGCGGACCAGCAGCTCCCGTTCGACCCACCCGATGGATTCTCCCTGCCCCGGATCGCCGCGGGCGGGCGCAGAAGCCAGAACCGCCACAAGGACGGTCCAGAGCACCGGTCGCGCCCGTGCAGCCACGTCGGGGGGGAACAAGGTGTAAGGCAGGCTCATCGGGACGCTAGGGAGTACAGCCAGCCAACGAAGGCAGATCGGGTGGGGGAATGGGGATGGCGACGGATCCGCTCAGGGAGGAAATCGTGAATTCGTAGGGGATTCCCGGGATCGGCGGCGGCAGCACCGGGATACTTCCCATCACCCGAATCCCGTCGTTGGACAAGCGGATCTCCATGGAATCGACCCCGCCGACCAGGCTCGCCGTCACATCGGTGGAGAGCGAGTCGGTCCGGGTTCCGAAGTCTTGGCCGAATATCTTGAGGGTGGTCGATCCGTTCAGGGCGACATTGACCGTGAAGGGAATGTTCGTTCCGCTCCAATCCGTTCTCCCCGTACACGGATTGTGCACCGCGCTGAGTTCTCCGTCGCGGATGCGGAATCCGGACAAGGTCAGTTTCAGCGAGGCCCCGCAGGAGACATTCTCCTTCCCAAAGATCATCTCTACCGGCGAGCAAAACGCCTTGGTGACCGCTTTGACTGCGGCGCCGAGAACGGGCAAATCAATCTCCAGCTTCGGCGACGGAGAGTTGTGGTCCTTGTTCCCGAGCACCACGTTGATCACGCCGTTGGCGATCACGCTACAGCCCGATGAGAGGTCACCACAGCAGCCTTCCTTCACCTTCATGCGCAGGATCAGGGCGACGTCGGTCTCGGGAATCTTGCCGAAGACGAAATCGACGGGGGGAATGTTGATGAAGACCTCGATCGGATCGAGTTCCCGCTCGTTCTCCGACCCTCTAACATTGACCGAGAATTCGCGGGTCAACTCCCTCGAACCTTCGCCGTCGCTGGACCGGCAGGTAGCCCTGGCCGTGACGACGGCGAGCGCCTCCGCCGGGAACCTGACCACGGCCATTTCGTTCTTCGCCCCCTGCGTCCCGACGAGCACCCCACCGGCATCGACGGACCAGCGAACGCCGCCCTCGATCCCCGAGGAATCCGCATGGTAGACGTACATCGCATCCGGGTCGGCGCAGACCTCGGCCGGGCCGGTGACCCCGAGGTCACAAAACTGGACATCGCCGGTAACGGGCGTCGGCGGCTGGATTCCACCCCAGCCGGCGAGGGTCAGGCCGGAGCCGGAATCCGTGACGATCTCGGAGCCGTCGTCGGTCACGTGGCCGGTCGAAACAATCTCGAAACGCTCGGTGTCGTGATCGAAGCTCAAGAAGTAGGCGATCGCCCCCGGCGGAAGCCCAGCCATATTGGGGTAGTGGATCTCGATCGGCGGATCGAAGGTCGAGCCGCCCGGCTGCAGCGTCCATGCGAAAGGGGGCGCCGCCCCGTCGGGCATCGGCATGGGGATATCGTCCGCGTGGACTTGATTCAGCGCCAGCACCGTGGGATTCGCCGCCGATGGGCTGGAACCGTCGGGAAGGCGCATCGACCCCGCCTTGACCACCATGCGCATCCCTCCCACCCCGGCAACCGAGAGTTCGACGTCTTCCGAACCATCGTAGACGACCTGGTTTCCCGGATCGAGGGGCGGCAGCAGCACGGGCGCCGGTAGTGTGTTGGCGGCATTGGGCACCACGGTGACTTGGTAGCCCAGGACGGGGAAGCTCCCGGTCGGGATCGCCCCGCCCGCGAGCTGGGTGGCGGCTATGCCATCGATGTGCAAGTGGCCGAATCCGCTGGGGATTTCAGTGAACTCGAAAAGCCCGGAGGCATCGGTTGTCGTCGTCCCGACAAGCGCACCACCGATCTCCAGTTCGCAAGGAGCCCCTCCGATAGGTTGGAGCGAGTTGTCCAGCACCACCCCGGAAAAGCTTGTCGGCTCGCCAGCACTGCGGCCGATCCCGCGGATCGAGAACACTGCTGGTGCGCCGGTGTTGCCAACAAAGTTCGCTTCGATCACGTTGTTGCCCGGAGTCGGCCCGGCAACGAAATCAATCTGTGCATGCCCGGTCGGGCCGGTGGCGGCGAAGGCCATTTTCGAGCCGCCGAAGGATCCGTCCCCTTGCAGGAGGCGGAAGGTGATGACGACGTTCTCCACGCCGTTGCGCCCGTCGCTGACCCAGACACGGAGCGGCTGGAGCGGGGCGCTGCCGGTTTCCGCGCTCTGGTTGTCTCCGCCTGCGACGTTCAACTGCGAAGGGAGCCCGATCTCCGCGGCGGCGCAAAAGTAGGCCGGCAAAGGGATGCCTTCGGCGGTGGCCGCGATCCGATTGTTGCCGTCGCCCGCATCGGAACCCAGCGTCCAGTAGGCGGCGGCCAATCCGTTTTCGTCGGTCACGACGGTCAGCCGGGAGTCACCCTCGGAAGCCATCAGCGGTTCGGCGTGCAGCCGGCCGTTGCTGCGGATCACCGTGAAGGTGACCTCCTTCCCCGGGAGCGGGCTTCCGCCGGCGTCGAGGGCCTCCACTACGACCGGGTCGGGCAGCTGCCCGTTGACCGAACCCAGCTGGCCGTTGCCCATGGCGGGCCGGAGCCGCTCACCGACCGGCTCGATCCGGACGATCTCGATCTGCCGGGTCACCTCGTTCCCCAGGGCATCGCGTGCCGTGACGGTGACGGGGTTGCTCCCGAGGCCGAGGGGGCCGGCGCTGCCCTCAAACGTACCATTGGTGCCGATTCCACCCGTGACCCCAGCCGGTTCGCCATCGACTTCGACCTCGATTCCCAGCCCACCGCTGAGCAGGTCGCCGACCCGCCCCGCGATGGTGACGACCTCGCTGTCCACCTCCTCCCCGTCGGCGGGGAAATCGACAAACAACTGGGGCGCCCTGGCGTCGTGGGTCAATTCGACGATGGCTGGCGAACTCACTTGGCCGGCGGCGTTCTCCGCGCGGATGAACAGCCGGTTGAGCCGGTTTTCGAGCAGGGGTACCTGAAGGGAGAAGGCGTCGTCCACGCCCGCGACCGCCGACGCGACGGCCGCACCGCCGTCAGCGCGCACCACCGTTCCGGCGCTGGAAAATCCCGTCAGCGTCAGGAGCGCCGAGCCCACATGGGTGGGGGGCGGATCGGGCACGGGCACGAGGATCGGGCTCAGCGGGTCGGTGCCGAGGCCAAATTCCTCGCCATCGGTGACGCCGTCGGAGTCGGTGTCTTGCGAGAGGGGATCGGTGCCGATGACGTTCACTTCCTCGCCGTCCGTCAGTCCGTCGCCGTCGCTGTCGGCCAGTAGCGGACTCGTGCCCGTGCCGATGATTTCCCTAAAGTCATCAAGGCCGTCCGCATCGCTATCAACGAGGTCGGGTCTCGTCCCGAGCAGCGCCTCCTCGAAGTCAGCGACCCCGTCGGAATCTTGGTCCACCCCAGAGTCGATGCGCAGACTGATGAATTCCTGATCCATCGAGAGGAATTGCGCGCTGAGCAGCTGCGCCATCTCGGCTCCGGGGAGGTCTTCGTCACCGACCTCGACCCAGGAGAGGAGATCGAAGGAACGGACGAGGCGGTAGCGATGGAAGGGCAGACCCACCCAGTGAAAGGTCGCGCCCAGCTCACTCACCGATGGCAGCGCGCGGAAAATGGATGTCGGATCCCCTGGATCGGTTCCCAGTTTGCCCTCGTCACGATTTGATGAGCCGTCGCCATCAAGATCTAAATCGAGCGATCCTCGGGCGATCCCAAAGTGGTTTTCCCAGACGTCGCTGATGCCGTTGCCGTCGCGGTCGATCGCCTCGGCGGTAGCCGGGGGCGCGATCCCTAGAAATCCGGCGACCACGGCGGCAGCCAGAACGGCTGAGATCGCCGATGCTTGCTCCGGATGGCAGTGGTTGCAGGATTTCATCGGAAGCCGTTGTGATCGATTTCCAGCGACCTGAATCCAGAATGCCGATTTCGCCGCGGGAAGTCAACCCTATTCTCGGTTATCGGGACGGCGGGCAGTGACCATCCCCCGATAAAGTGGACAGTAGGTGCGCAGCCTCTGGATGAATCAGTTTGGTGGTTCTTGGGTCTGGGGGTAGTCGTTCTCCCAGACTGTTTAGTCCGGATCGATGCTCCAGGCACCGAAAACGTGGTCGAGGAAGGTGCCGGGAAGGGGGCGGGGAGATCTACGAGGCGGGTGGGATGGAAGGTGGTGGCGAGACCTTGGGCATCGTCCTATACCCTCTGGCCGGGCGCGACGGATCGTGCCGGCGAAGAAACTATCGCGAGTCGAGGTGACGAACAGATCGGAATCGCGGACGACGGCGAGTGCCGCAAAGCAGGGTGGGGTGAGAAAGTGAGGGGCACCGGATTGGCGTATCCAGCTATGGATATCAAGCCCGATGCGTGATTGACAAAAAGCTTTTCGGGCGGGTCATGATCTGTTCGTCGTCTGCGAACCCATTGAGAAGACGACGGATCTACGCCCCCGTTTTTTGCTTCCCGAATGAGCGATCCCTTGGTTTGAGAGCACGGAGATCATGCCCTCGGAATCCCCCCATCCGACCAAGCAATAGCATTCTTTACCGCCATGCGGCCCCGGTCACTCACGCCCGACTGATCTCGGATGACTTTACCGTGAGAAGATTCCGGCAATGCTTGCCATCCCGAGAAGCCCGTCGAGGATGAGGAACGCGGCCAATAGAAAGCAGAGGATGCCACAGATCTTCCCCCCGACACCATGCAGGTTCTTGGTGCGGGTCAGCGGTATCCCGCCCTTTGAAAAGGCCTTTGCACCTAGCAAAATCACGAATACTGCAAGAATCCAGCTGATCATGTTGGTCTTCCTCGAAGTTGAGCATTGGGTGGCAATTGTTACTGGCTTGCGAGCCACGGCGCCGGGTTGCTGAATTCAGTCCTCTTGGGGCTGATGAGGGAGTTTGGAATCCCCGCCGAAGCTTGCGTGTAGCCGGGCTTAGAGCAAGGGGAAAGCTCCCGGCGGTGGAATTTTTACGGGTGGTGCGCCGGCCGGCATCGCGGGAACTCGCGAAAGCGGTGCGCCGGTGCTCGATTGCCGTGCGGCAGCTCCGACCGATTGGGGGTGCAACATCTGGTCTCTAATAGTAGCGCGCTCGCCGTCCCCCTCACCAATTGGAATCAAGGTTCCTGCACCCGTTCGCCGCCGGGCTTTAGCATCCATCGTTTGTGCTCGGGAACGTCGTCGGGAGAAGCTCCCTTAGCGAGCAAAATCTTGGCGAGTTCAATATCCGGATCGTCTTCGGCCATCACGGCGGAGAGTGCGGATTGCCCGAGATCGTTTTCAATATTGATATCGGCACCGAGATCGAGAATACCGCTCACCATATAGTGAAATCCAGATTTGATAGCGACGTGGAGCGGGGTGCGGGTCCCGTCCTTGGTATCGATCGATTTGCCCTCGCGGACGAGGTTCCCCAGCATATCGAGGTCGCCGGCGATGGCGAACTCGATGGTGGGGACACCTTCGTCCGCTCCGACGTGGTTGAAGAGTTGCTGGCGGACGAGAGCCCCCTCGTTGTAGAAGGTCGCGGTCGTGACCCTTCCAAGGGAATCCATCAAGTAGGACGGGCCGTGGAGTACCCCGTGGCTAAAATGGGTTGCCTTGGTGACCGCGAATTCCTTGTCGGCATACTCTCGAAAGAATCCGTCGGGCTTCCCGCCGCGGTAGGCGTAGGTGGACCGGAGGTTTCCCGAAGGGTACCAGATAGTTATGCCCCCCTCGACATCACCCGAATGAAAATTAGTCTCCCGTAACCGGCGTCCGGCTCGGTCGTACTGCATGGAGGTCCCGTGAGCTCGGCCGTCTTGATACTCAACCGACAGGAAAACGTGGTCGTTCGGATTGCCGAAGACGGCGAGTGTGCCGCTGAACCACTGATCGGACGTTTTCTCGCGGGCGCGCTCCTCCCGACCGACGAATTCGAACTCGTGGATCGACCGCCATCCCCTGCCGCGAATCTCTTCCAAAAGAGGTTCGGGATCCACCGTGGGTGGATCGACCGGCGATCTAGAGCGGACGAGAAAATCCCGAATAAGTGTGGCAGGAACAGCGAACGATGTCCCCTCCAAAGCCGCCTTTTGTGAGACCATCCCGATGACTTTCCCCCGTTCATCGAGGACGGGGCCACCACTGTTGCCCGGGTTTACGGGTGCTGAGATCTGGAGCAGCGTCTGTCCCTCGATGTCGCGGGGAGCGCTGCTCACCAGGCCGGAGGTCATCGTGTAGTCGAGGCTGAGGTTCTCGGTACCCGGATGACCGATGGCGTAAATCTTCGCCCCGACGTAGGCATCTTGCCGGGCGAAATTGAGCGCGTTGACCACCACATTGCAGTCGATCTTCAGGAGCGCGAGATCGCGGGTCTCGTCCACATCGATGACGGTGGCGAGGGAGGTGAATTCGATGCGCTGCGATGGCAGGTCAACATAGTGGTAGATCTCCGGGTTCCCGGCGCTAGGCAGGCAGTGCGCGGCCGTCACGATATGGCCTTGATTGGAAACGAAGAAGCCAGCACCCGCACCCCCATCGACAATGACGACCGAGGGCATCATAAATCGCCCCATCAGCTCGCTATCGGACACCGGGATCGCCAATGAATCAAGGGTCAGTTGGTCGATCTCCCTCGGCGAAAGCCCCCGGGCGAAAGCGGGGGCCGAGCTGGCTCCAGCCCCGTCGCCAACCGTCGTGTCGAAACCGTTGTCGGAAAAGACGGGCGTCGCTATCGGCGGATCTTGGCCGATGCGTTCCATTTCTGCAGGATCGAGCAGCAGGGCGATCCGCTGCAGGATGGGGCGCCCGTAGACGTCGCGGGCACGAACGAGGACGGCGGCACCATCTGGACTCGGAATGAGCAGGTCGCCGTCGGCGGGCAGCTCCA
>CAZKYJ010000145.1:0-4327 GCA_964556355.1 uncultured Verrucomicrobiales bacterium
GGACGGAACATTTCTGCGTTGGATGTATGTCATCGGTAAAGACGGAAAGATCGTTTATAAGAACAAGAACGTTCGACCGGCGAAGGCCAGCGATCAGATTCGTAAATTCCTCGCCTCTCAGAATCCGTGAGAACTCTAGCACTCAGAGTTTTTCGCAGCGACGGACCTGGGAAATGCCCACGAATGTTGACTCCCCTTTCGGATTTTCACGACAATGCAAGATCATTCGTTGAGCTCAAAGTCCGCTGTCTTCTCTCCCGAAACGGTGATCATGGCTGAGCATGAAAATGACGATTATGATTCACTTGAAATCTACCGTGACTATCTGATGATGATCGCACGCTGGATGATGGGCCTTTCCTATCGCGGCAAATTCGATGCGGACGAGATTGTGAATCAGACACTTTTCGAAGCGTATCAGCAATTGGAAAGTCATCATGGATCTGGAACGCCTAAGCATCGCCTGCCAAAGGAAGGAATTCGATCCCCTTGGGTGGTCGGGGCGGTTATCAGAAATCGTGGGATCATTGGCGTTTAGATTTAGCCGAGCAGCGCAATTCTCCCACACTTCCATGTGCGATCGTCTAGTGGGAATGGCATGAGAAGTGATTCCATGTTCATCGCACCGAGAGCCGCTCGGAAGGCTCTTGGCAGCACTTAAGGTTCGGGTTCACCTTGTCGGGTTCGTAGAGGCAATGTACCCGATCACGCCCGGGCGTCCATGTAATTGTCCCCCGGGGCGTGCCCGGAATGGTGGAGGGGAACGGATGCTTGCGGGAATGGTGATCTCAGGGCCGGCGCGGGCTGGATCGTCAGGATGCTGAGCCGGAAAGCCGTCCGGTCGAGGGTGCCGGCGGGCGGCGGCGATTGGGCAGTCCCCACCATCAGGGAGATGCGGTGCGCGCGGCCTTTGAACCCGCCGACGGGCTCGCGATGAAAGACGGCTGAGCGTCGAGGTTCGTGCGCTCGCGGCGCGGTGCGGGCGGCGGGTGCAAACCGGGCGTTGCCAAAGTGCCCGACTTTGGCCGAGAGTGCGCGGCGCAGCGTGCCGCCGTGTGACGACCCCCATTCTACCATGAAGTACCTCCATCTGATTCTCGCCCTCGTCATTGTCTTCGCCTGTCCGTGGAGCGGACGCGCCGGGGCGCCCGAGCGCCCGCACATCATCCTCATCATGGTCGACGACATGGGGTTCTCTGACCTAGGTTACCAGGGGGGTGAGATCGATACGCCGAACATCGATGCGCTGGCGGGTGGGGGCGTGCGGTTTTCGCAGTTCGCCAACAGCGGGCGCTGCTGTCCGACACGGGCGACGTTGATGACGGGGCTGCACCCGCATCAGACGGGGATCGGGCACATGACGAACCCTCCGAACTCGAAGGGCCACGACGAAGGTGTCGCCGGGTATCGCGGGTTTTTGAACCGGGAGTGTGTGACCATTGCGGAGGCGTTGAGAGGGAGCGGCTACGCCACGCTGATGGCCGGCAAGTGGCACCTCGGCCACAACGAGAAGGACCGCTGGCCACTGCAGCGGGGTTTCGAGAAGTACTTCGGGTGTATCTCGGGCGCGACCCGCTTTTTCCACCCCGAAGACCCGCGCGGGATGACGATGGGGAACGAGGATGTCGAGAACCCGGAGAGCACGACCGACGAGGCGTTCTACACCACGGACGCCTTCACCGACCACGCCATCCGCTTCTTGCGCGAAGAGCGGGAGGGCGAGGGGCGTCCGGCCTTCCTCTACCTCGCCTACACGGCGCCGCACTGGCCGCTCCAGGCGTTCGAAGACGACATTGCCAAGTACCGGGGCAGCTACCAAATGGGTTGTGATGCTCTGCGGCAAGCGCGCTACCAGCGGCAGATCGAACTCGGCCTCATCGATCCCGGTTGGCCACTCTCCGAGCGAACCCCAGGTATCCCGGCATGGGATTCACTGGATGAGGCGAAGCGGGACGAGATGGATCTGAAGATGGCGGTCTACGCGGCGATGGTCGACCGGATCGATCAGAACATCGGCAAACTCGTCGCCGACCTGAAGGCGTCCGGGACCTTCGACGACACCCTAATTATTTTCCTTTCCGACAACGGGGGCTGCCAGGAGGGGGGGATGTTCGGGCGCGGCAATTTCTACGAGATCGAGAAGCGGAACCTCGAGGCGAGCAACAGCTATGGCGAAGCGTGGGCGAACGCGAGCAACACCCCGTTCCGCCTCTACAAACACTTCGCCCACGAGGGCGGAACGGCGACGCCGTTCTTCATGCACTGGCCGGCGAAGGTCGCCCGGCAGGCGGGGTGGTTCCCCTCCCCCGCGCAGCTCATCGACGTCATGCCGACGATCCTCGACGTGGCCGGTGCCGCCTACCCCGAGGAGTTCCACGGCAACCCGATCCCGCCGCTCGAGGGAATCTCGCTGCGCCCGGCATTTGCGGGGAAACCGCTCGAGCGCTCCGACCCGATCTTCGTGGAGCACGAGAACAACGCGTTCGTCCGGGACGGCGACTGGAAACTCGTCGGTCGCGGGGTAGCCGGGAGGGACGGGGTAGACAGCTCGCACTGGGAGCTCTACAACATGGCCGACGACCGCACGGAGACCCGCGATCTCGCCGCCGACGAGCCTGCCCGCGTGGCGGAAATGGCGGCGCAATGGGATGCCTGGGCGGCGCGGGCCCGCGTCTATCCAAAACGCCCGCCCGCACCGGAAACCGCTCCGGCACCCGCCGTGGCGGGCCGCGAGCTGACGGTGACGGCCACCGTGCGCAGCCCACATCCCGAGGGGGTCGTGGTCTCACACGGCGGGGTGGCTTTCGGCTACGCCCTCCATTTCGTCGACGGTCGCCCAGCGTTCTCGGTGCGCAACGGGGGGGCGCTGACCGAGCTGGTGGCCGAGCACCCGGTGGAGGGAAAGTTCACGGTGCGGGCAACTCTCGACCGCGAGAGGATGTCACTGGCCGTCGATAGTGACGAGGTGGCAATCGGCCCATCGCCGGGGTTGATCGCGAGCCAGCCGGTCATCGGCTTTTTCGTGGGCGAGGACTCCGGAGATCCCGTGGGCAGCTACGAGAGCCCGAACAAGTTCTCCGGCAAGGTTCTCTCGCAGGACGTCGTGGCCCGGGAGGTCGCGCGGCCGGCGGCGGCACCGGGGGCGCCTGACATGGTCGTCTTCCTCTCCGACGACCACACATGGAGGGATTCGTCGGTCTACGGGTCGCCCGACATCGTGACGCCGAACATGGAGCGCCTGGCGAAGGCGGGGATGACCTTCGATCTCGCGTTCGTGGCCTCGCCCTCCTGTGCCCCGAGCCGGGCGGCGCTGCTGACCGGGCTCTACCCACCGGTGAACGGTGCGGAGCCGAACCACTCCCGCCCGCGCCCCGAATTGAAGAAGCTTCCCGCCTACCTGCAAGAGCTGGGCTACGAGGTGGCCTCGTTCGGCAAGGTCGGCCATTACAAGCAGACGCCGGAGTACGGGTTCGACGTGGCACGGCACTTCGGCTACCACGAAGACGTGGCCATCCCCAAAGCCCTAGAATGGCTCCAGGCACGGGACAGCGACCGCCCGCTCTGCCTTTTTGTCGGCACCAACTGGCCGCACGTCCCATGGCCGGAGGAGGTCGGCGGGATCGATCCCGCCGACCTCGCCGTGCCGCCCAACCACGTCGATACCCCGGTGAGCCGCGAGTGGCGGGCGCGCTACATCGCGGCGGTGCACACCATGGACCGCGAGCTGGGGGAGGTCTACGATCTCGCGCGCGCCAAGCTGGGCGAGGACACGTTTTTCCTCCACACGAGCGACCACGGGGCACAGTGGCCGTTCGGAAAGTGGAACCTCTACGAGGACGGCATCCGCACCCCGCTCATCGTGAGCTGGCCAGGGATGGTGGCCGCCGGCGTGCGCACCGACGCGATGGTCTCGTGGATCGATATTCTCCCCACGCTCGTGGCGGTGGCGGGGGGACCGGCACCGGAAAAGATCGACGGGCGCTCGTTCCTCCCCGTCCTCACCGGCGGGTTCGAAACCCACCGCGAGTCCATCTTCACCACCCACAGCGGCGACGGAAACTTCAACGTCTACCCGATCCGCTCGGTGCGGACGCCGGGCGGGTGGAAATACGTGCGCAACCTGCACCCGGAGTTCCTCTTCACCAGCCACGTGACCAAACGGACCGGGGACAGCGGCTACTGGTCGAGCTGGACGGAGGAGGCCGCGCGGTCGCCCGGGGCCGCGGTGACGGTGGAACGCTACCAGAACCGCCCTGCCGAAGAACTTTACCATCTGGACGGGGATCCCTACGAGGTGGTGGGTGTGATGCCCCGCGCATTCGAGTAC
>CAZKYJ010000145.1:4337-8571 GCA_964556355.1 uncultured Verrucomicrobiales bacterium
CCGACCCGGCGTATCTGCGGGCCGACCCGCTCGAGTTGAAAAACCTGGCGGGCGATCCCGCACAGGCCGAGCGCCTGGCCACGATGCGCCGGATGCTTGACGAATGGATGCACCGGACCGGTGACAGGCAAGAAGTCTTCGGAGAGCCGACCATGCGCTGATCGCGGGAGCTTCGGCCCGGCGGAGCGGACGGCGAGGGATGTCGGCGCCGCGCCGATCGCGATGCCGAAGCTACTGGCAGGGAGCCCCGCTCTCGAGAGTGGACACGGGTGCTCCGGATCATCACGCGACCGACCCGTGACGATCTGCGAATTCCGTGGCTCACCCCTCAACGGGTGGAAAATCCGCGTCGATCCCCGTGGTTTGCGGTTCGCGCGTCGCCCTTGCCGCCGGGTCAGATCGGACGCTAGCCGCCGCCATTTTGCGCGTATTGTAGGAGTGCCCCGATTCGTGTGCCGAACGCCACCCCCCGCACCTCATTGATCTGATGCCAGCCCGATTGCCCAGCCTTCTCGTTGCCACCGCCCTCCTGCCAAGCGCCGGCGTGGCCGCATCGCCCGGACACTTCGAATCGGCGATCCGCCCGATCTTGGCCGACAACTGTGTCCGCTGCCACGGTCCCGAAAAACAAAAGGGGGGCCTGCGGCTCGACTCGCCCGCCGGGATCCTCGCCGGGAGCGACAACGGCCCGGTCATCGAACCCGGCAGCCCGGAGGCGTCGGTGCTCATCGCGGCCGTACGGCGGACCGATCCCGATACCGCGATGCCACCGAAGGAGGTGCTCGGCCCGAAATCCGTGCAGGCCTTGGAAGAATGGGTCGCGGCCGGGGCGGCCGTCCCCGAGGGCACCGCCGCCACCGCCGCCCGCGAGCACGGCTCGAAAATCACCGAAGCGGATCGCGCGTGGTGGGCGTTCCGCCCGATCCCCGAAACCACCGATGTCCCGGACGGCATCCATCCCATCGATTACTTCGTGGAGAAAAAGCTCGCCGAGGCGGGTCTCCAGCTCGCCCCGGAAGCGGCGCCCACCGATCTCATCCGGCGCGCGACCTTCGACCTCACCGGCCTCCCTCCGACGCCGGGCCAGCTCGAAAGGTTCGCCGGGGACCCGCTCGCCATTGTCGAAACGCTGCTGGCCAGCGACGCCTACGGCGAACGCCAGGCCCGCTTCTGGCTCGACCTCGTCCGCTACGCCGAATCCGACGGCTACCGCGCCGACGGCTATCGTCCCGAAGCCTACCGCTATCGCGACTACGTCGTCGCGGCGTTCAATGCCGACAAGCCCTACGACCGCTTCGTGCACGAGCAGCTCGCGGGAGACGAGATGTTCCCTGGCGACCGCGACGCCCTCGTGGCCACCGGCTTCCTCCGCCACGGGGTCTACGAGTACAACAACCGCGACGCCGAAGGCCAGCGCACGCTCATCCTCGACGAGCTCACCGACGTGACCGGCGACGTCTTCCTCGGGCTCGGCATGGCCTGCGCCCGCTGCCATGACCACAAGTTCGACCCCATCCTGCAGGATGACTACTTCCGGCTCCAAGCGTTCTTCGCCCCCCTCATCTGGCGTGACGACTTCGTGGTCGCCGAACCCGAGCCGCCCGCCAAGCCCACCGCCTACCGGATGCTCGTCGAGTTCGAGGAACCGTTCCGGCAGCGTGCCGAGGAGAAAGCCGTCGTCATGTTTCCGCCGGAGGTGCAGGCGATGTACCGCAAACCAGCCGCGCAACGCACGCCCTACGAAGAGCAGATCCACTACCTCGTCTACCGGCAGGTCGAATGGGAGTACGGGCGCATCGACGGCCTCATGAACAAGGCGGAGAAAGAACGTTGGAAGAACCTGAGGGAGGAGGCGGGCGCCACGCCATCGGCACCCCCTGCCCTCTTCGCCGCGACGGACTCGGGACCGGTCGCCCCACCGACCACGATCCCCGACGACCGCACCGGCCGGGAGATCGCCCCGGGGTTCCTGGCCGTGCTCGGCCAGGACGCCACGCCCGAGCTGCCCTCCATCGAAGGCAGTACCGGACGCCGCACCGCCCTCGCTCGGTGGATCACCGCGGACGGGAACCCCCTCTCCGCCCGGGTCGTCGCCAACCGCGTCTGGCAACAACACTTCGGCACCGGATTGGCCGCCAACTCCAGCGACTTCGGTAAGCTCGGCGAGGAACCGACCCACCCCGCCCTGCTCGACTATCTCGCACGCTATCTCATCGAGCAGGACTGGCACCTCAAGCCGCTCCACCAGCACATCATGAGCTCGCGCACCTACCGGCAGACCGCCTCCGGCACGGCCGACCGCGCGCTCGTCCACCACTACCCGTCCCGGCGCCTCGATGCCGAGCAGGTGCGCGATGCCATGCTCTTCGCCTCCGGCGAGCTCCAGGAGCGCGGCGCCGGACCACCCGACAACTCGGACCGGCCGGTGCGCGCCATCTATACGAAGCTCATGCGGAACAGCCCCGACCCCCTCATCGCCAATTTCGATGGAGCCACCGGCTTCAGCAGCACCGCCGGCCGCCAGACCACCACCACGCCGATCCAGAGCCTCATGATGATCAACGGCGCGTGGACTTTGAAGCGCGCCGCCGCCATGGCCAAAACCCTCGCACCGCTGGGCGACGGGGACGCCGTCGATACCGCCTACCTCCGCGCCTTCGGCCGCGCGCCCTCGGACGGCGAACTCGCCGACGCCCTCGCGTTCCTCGAGATGCAAAACGCCGCCACCAGCAGCGAGGAATCCCGCGCCCTTCCTCCCGAAGCCTTCGTCGATGACCCCCAGTTCGCCCGCTGGGGCACCGCCTTCCAGATCACCGATCCGATGCAGCGCGACCACCTCCGCTCCGCCGCCCACGGCCCCGAGCCCGAGGGCAGCTTCACCGTCGAGGCTATCATCCGGCTCGCTTCCCTCTTCGAAGATGCCAGCGTCCGGACGATCGCGGCGCGCTGGGACGGCAACCCCGAATCGGTCGGCTGGGCACTCGGCGTCACCTCGAAGAAATCCCGCTACATCCCGCAGAACCTCATCCTGCAAATCAGCGGCGAGCAGCCCTACACCGTCGTGCCATCCGGCCTCATCTTGGAGCTGAACAAGCCCTATTACGTCGGCCTGAGCCTCGACGTCGATACCGGCAAAGCGACGTTTTTTGCGCGGGACATGTCCTACGACGAGTCCGAGCTCCTCACGTCCACCATCGACCTCCCGGTGACCAACGGCTTCGTGCCGGGCGACGTGCCGTTCACCATCGGCTCGCGCTCCGATCCGAACGGCCGCTGGGACGGCCTCATCGACGAGATCCGGGTCACCGCCCGCCCCGTGACCGCGGTGGACGACCTTCTCATCAACCACGACGCCCCCCTCGCCGAGACCACCGCCTACCACCATTTCGACCGTTCCGCCGAGGGCGGGGTCCTCGAGGACGGCGCTCTCGAAATGGCCACCGCCGGCTCCGGTGACACGGTGTCGCCACGCATGGCGGCACTCACCGATTTCTGCCACGCGCTCTTGAACTCGAACGAATTCTTATATGTCGAATGAGGCGAGGAAGGCTGCATCCAATGGCTTGGGGAAAGGAACGCGGTGCCTTGGCACCGCGGATCGACCGTCTCGACCCCGCGCGACGGAAAACGACGAATCCGAGCGGCTGGCGGCCATCCTCACCCCCTGCGTAAAAAGCACCGGCCGCAGCGGAAATCAGCTGCCCCTTCATTTCTAATCCCTCATCCATCCATGCCCCCTCACCACGAGATCCTCCACACCCGCCGCGACTTCCTACTCCGTGCCGGAGCCGGGTTCGGGGCGATCGCGCTCGCCGGCCTCACCGACGCCCTCGGGGCCGTCCCCGGAGCGAAACGCCGCGTCGCGAAAGCGAAATCCGTCATCTTCCTCTTCATGGAAGGCGGCCCATCGCACATCGACCTCTTCGACCCGAAGCCGCTGCTCAACGAGTTGGAGGGACAACCCATCCCCGACTCTTTCGGCAAGGTCATCACCGCGATGGGTGAGCAGGGCAGCCCACTCCTCAAGGCACCCCGCACCTGGAAGCAGCACGGGCAGTCGGGGCTCTGGATGTCCGAGTGGATCCCTAACATTGCCACCTGCGCCGATGACATCGCCGTCATCCGGTCCTGTGTCTCCGACGGGATCAACCATGCCGCCGGGGTCTGCCAGGTGATGGTACTGACTGTCAATGCGCCGGGCTTGCTGAACAACGATACGCTGGGCCTGCCGGTC
>CAZKYJ010000145.1:8581-8921 GCA_964556355.1 uncultured Verrucomicrobiales bacterium
GCGGCCGTCGCTCGGGGCGTGGGTCAACTACGGTCTCGGCAGCGCCAACGCCGACCTCCCGGCATTCGTTGTACTCAAGGACACCGACACCCAGGTCGTCAACGGCCCGCGCAACTGGGGGACCGGGTTCATGCCCGCGAAATACCAAGGTGTGGCGCTCCAATCCGGGCGCGAGCCCATCGCCAACCTCCATGCGCCCGACTCGATCCCGGAGGTGCGGCAGCGCGGCAAGCTGGCCTTCCTCGACAAGCTCAACCGCCGCCACGCCTCGTTCCGCGAAGATTTCACCGAACTCGACGCCCGCATCGAGTCCTACGAGCTCGCCTTCCGCATGCAGGCC
>CAZKYJ010000146.1:0-8837 GCA_964556355.1 uncultured Verrucomicrobiales bacterium
GCGGTCGTCCCTCAGCCTCTCCTCCAACCGGCGACGTCCATCGTCGTCCAAGATCCCGTTGCAGTGGGCATCGACGAGCTCTTGCAGCTCCGGATCGGGCGGGGTGGTTGCCATTCTCAAGCAATGCGGGCGTTGCGCTCGATGCAGGCGAGAAGCGTGCTCCGAAGGCGATTGAGTTTCTTATAGAGGCTCGACGGGCTCCTGTCGAGGCGCTCGGCCATCCGATTGATCTTCATGCCCTGGGCGTAGCACCCGAGGAGGAGACGCCGGTCGGCATCGCCGATTTTCTTCAGGCAGGAATCGAGGGCTTGGCGTTCGGCCTCCAGGGGTTTGCTGTCCTCCTCGTATTCGTCGGCCAACAGGTTGAGGAGGTCGTCGCCGAAAATATGTCGGTCGCGAGCCTTCTTCCGGCGGAACATCAAGACCTCGAACCGCGAGACCACGTAGGCCCACTTGAGGAACTCGGTGTCCGGGTCGAACTGGTCGAACTTTTTCCAAAGTACCATGCTGATCTGCTGCATGACCTCGTCCACCTCGTCGGTTCCCGGGAGCAGGGTGTAGAGGAAGGCGCGCAGCTTCCGCTCGCTCTCGGTGAAGAGGCGGACGAAAAGTTCGGTGTCTGGCTCGTGGTCGGGCATCGCTTTGAACCTATCACTGCCGCAGAGCACCGATTCTGCCTTGGAAATGTGCCCCGGCGGCCGCGGCAGCCGGGGCACTCGTGGACGGTTCGGCCTTCGCTATTCCTCCACCACGCGGAAGAAGACGCTGGGAGCGTCGGGGAAGACGATATCGATGAGCCCGAAATCGACGAGGAAGCTGGTGGTCGCCCCATCGCTGGGAATGCCGTCGTCGGCGTCGGGCCAGGTCGCCATTGGATCCTCGAGGTTGTCGTTGAAGATGAGGCGGTAGCGGGTGTCGAGAGCGGGGTCGGGCTCGGAGTTCCAAACCACGGTGACATTGCCGTCCGCAGGGTCGCGGGTGATCGAGATGATCCGGAACGCGACGGCCATCACGGGGGCGATGGGATTGCCGGCGTTGCCATTGCGGAAGATCGACGAGATCTCGGCGTCGCTGAGGACGGTGCTCCAGACGCTGAGGTCATCGACCAACCCGTCGAACTCGCGGCCGCCGGTCGCGGGGTCGTCCCCGACGTTGTAGGGCCCCACCGTCATGTAGTCCGCCCTCACGCTGTCCATCGTCGTCGTCTTGGACCCGACGAAGACGCCGTTGACATACCCTTTGCCCACCGCTTCGAACCCGTCGGTCTCGTAGCTCATCGCGAGGTGGGTCCAGGTGTTGGGAGGCACCTGCTCCGTTCCCAGGATCCCGGTGCTGGTACCGCCGGAGTTCGCGAAGCGGAAATCTGGAAGTTGGGAACCGTTGATATTGATTCCCCAGTTCAGGTTGGGTGCACCTCCTCCCGTGGTATCCCGCGCGACATAGATGCCCTTGTAGCCCACGAGGGTACGAGGGTTGACCCAGGTGCTGATGGTAAACCCTTCGGTCATCTGGGGGATGGCGTCCGCTGCCTGGAGCGAACTCGGTCCACCGCCGCCGAGATCGAGTGCGCTGCCGAGGATGCCCATCGTGCTAAAGGCAATCGCCCCCTGGTTCTGTTCGGCGTCCTGCGCCCCGTCCCGCGTGGCCCCATCCGGTGCGGTCGTCCCGCCGGACTGCTCGAACGGGTAAAGCGCGACGAGGCCGGTCGTCGGCAATGCCGGAGGAGGTGGATCGTTGGCGTCGGTGGGATCGGTGGGCGGCACGGCCGCAAGTTCCACTTCGTCCGGAACGGTGTCGCCGTCGGTGTCCCGGCGCAGCGGGTTGGTCACAAAGCCGTCGGCCCCCGCGATGATCTCTTCGCCGTCCGGGATGGTGTCGCCATCGGAATCCGGATTGAGCGGGTCGCTACCGACCACATCGACCTCATCGCCGTCGAAAATCCCGTCGTCGTCCGTGTCCGGGTCGCGGGGATCGGTGCCGTTGGCGCGCTCGCGGATGTTGGTGAGGCCATCGGGTGTGGGGGTGCCGCCCACCATCGCATTGTCGGTGTCCACATCGTCGTCGGCATCGGGCACCTGGGGATCGAGGAAGCCGGGAAACATGTTCTCGTAGGCGTCGGGCAAGCTGTCGCCGTCCTGGTCGACCGGTGCATCGATGTCGGTGGGCGCGAGGCTGAGGTCGGCGAGCCCCGCGATCTGCGCGGGGGTGAGCGGGGTGTCCCAGACGGCGACGTCGTCGATCTGTCCGTCGAAATCGCGCCCCCCGCCGCAACAGTTGTCGTGGCCGATCTGCCAGACCCCCCCGATGAGCCCACCGGGAGGCCCGCTCGAGGCCGCCGCCTCCACCCCGTTGATGTACTGGGTGTGGGTGCCCGCGTCGCCGTCCCAGACAAGCGCGACGTGGTACCACCCACCGTCCGCCTCGACCGCGATGTTGGAATCGACCCCGTTGCCGGTGCGGCCGTCGATGTGGGGGAATGCGGTGCCCGCGTTTGCGTCTTCCCAAGCGAGGCCCCAATTCTGATTACCCGCCGCCGTCCCCGTGGGACCCGGGTTGCTGCCACGGGTCATGAAAAGGCCCTCGTAGGTGCCGCCGGTAAAGCCATCCGGGTTGACCCAAAGGGCGATGGTTATCCCGTCGGCGTTGAGGTTGTCAGTGAGATCGACCTCGAAATAGTTGTTCCCTGCTACCTGGCCACCGAGGTCGGCGGCCCCGCCGATCATCCCGTTCGGGATCCAGGCGAGGTTGGTCTCGACCTCGTTCTGCCAGGTGGCGTCTTTCCCACCGATCGTGGCGAAGGCGGTACCGCCGCCGGTCTCGTCCATCGGCCAGTAGTTGATGAGGGTGGCATGCGCCACGGGGACGGTTGCCAGCGCCATCGCTGCCGCCAATGGGCCGGAAATGGGTCGATTCAGAAAAGTCATCATTCCTCTGGGGTGGTTAAGTGTGGGCGGTTGTATTTGGGGGTGGTCGGTCTACTGCCGATCCCTTCCGAATTGCTCGAAAAACTTCCCTCCGGACGCGTTGGATTCGTCACCACCCCCGCGGCGGGCCACTGCTTCGCGCCTCGCTCGCCCCCCCACGCGATCCCCACGGCCACCGGGGATCCGCGACGGTCGAGATAACCAGGCTCTCGCGACAGATCTAGCGGGGTGGCAGCGCGACCTCCCAAAATATTCTGCTTTTTGTGGGCGAACGGTGTGCCCTCCGGCAGTGAGACCATGACCCCGCTCCGGGATCTCACCAAACAACTCAAACCCTCACTCACCACCCCCTATGAAGACCAACCCCCGCTATCTCTCAGGCGTGGTCGGGCTAGGCCTGCTCGTTGGGGCGGGCAGCAGCCACGCCGTCCTCGTTGCCCACTACCGGTTCGACGAAGTCGGCGCCGATCTCACGAACGCGCTCGACAGCGCGGGCGGTGACCAGAACGCCACCAAGAACCAGGGTGGTGCCATCAGCTCGACCGCCGGACAGATCGGTGGTGCCTACGACCTGCCGGGCAATGCCTCCCTCCAAGCGGCCGACGCCATCGGTGCCGGTGCCAGCGCCTTCACCATTTCGGTGTGGGTGAACATGGATGACACTCCCGGCTATGACGGCATCTACCAGACCCGGAACGAGAACTGGGGGATCAACGTCGAGGGCGGCAGCGCCGGCGCATTGCACTACGACTACCGGTTCGACAACGACCCCGGCGGCGGAAGCACCGGCATCGATTCGGCAGGAGGTTCGGCCGTGGTTGGTACCTGGCAGCACGTCGCCATGACCTGGTCGGCTTCGGGCAACTACATCGCCTATCTAAACGGGGTCGAGTCGGTACGGACGGCGTCCATCAATGTCGCGACCGTCTACACCGCCGGATCCCAGTTGTGGAACATCTGTGATGACCCCTGCTGCAACGGGCGCGAGCTGAACGCGCAGATCGACGACCTCGCCGTCTGGGACGAAGAGCTCAGTGCCACCCAGATATTGCAGATCTACAACGGTGGCCTGGCGGGGCTGGATGCTCCGACCTCACTCGTCCCCGAGCCAGGTACCGCGACGCTCGCCCTCTTCGGAGGCCTCCTTGTTCTCCGCCGCCGCCGGCGCCGCTAGCAGCGCGAAGAGCGAGAGTTCCCCCAAACGAGCGCCCCCGACCCGTTGTCGGCGGGCGCTCGATCTATTTCCACGCGGCGCAGCCCCCGGGTGTGGGTGCTTCGTCCGAATCCCGCCGGATTCCCTACTCCACTTTGTAGAACTGCAGCGGTTCCGAAGTCGCCCCGGCATCGTGCACGAAGGGGTACAGCCCGCCGGTTCCGGTGATCACATCGAGCAGGCTCCAGTTCTGCAGGTCGGTGGACCGGTAGATCCGGTAGCTCACCCCGGTGTCGGTCGGGAACTGGAAGCTTACGTCGCCGGTGACCGAGTTGATCTCCAGGCCTCCGGGTGTCGGGACGACGAACTCCGGGGCGAGCCCATCGATGATGCTGCCGCCTTCCAGCCCGGCGGCGTAGGCGGCGGCAATCTCCTCGCCCGATAGCGCCCGGGTGAAGACGGCCAGGTCGTCGATCTGACCCTGGAACTCGCGGCCGCCACAGCAGGGATCGTCACCGATGAAGAACCCGTTGGTCGGCTGGGTGAAATCGGGTCGGCCCGCGGTGCTCGATCCCACGAGGGCGCCGTTGAGATAGACGTGCCCCTGGGTGCTCGAGCCGTTGCTCGTCCAAGTCTCGGCGACGTGGTACCACCCGCCCGATGCGATTACCGAGTTGTCTGGGGTATCGATTCCCACGCTGGTGCCGGCGGTGTTGGCGAAGCGGACGTCCGCGTGTCCGTTCTCCACATTGATGCCCCAGTTGCCGGGACTGTCCCGACCGGCGTAGATGCCTTTGTAGCCGCCGTCGGCTTCGGGGTTCACCCACACGCTGATAGTGAACGCGGTGGCGCTGCTCGGGATCGGGCTGGCCGCATTGAGCGACGAGCTGCCGCCGAGGTCGAGGCTGGCTCCGCCCACCCTCTGGTTCTCGGCGGTCCAGCCGACCGAGCCCTGGTTCTGGGTCGCATCGGCGGCCGATCCGGCCGAGCCGAAGTTCCGCGCAGTGATCCCCGACCCTTCGTCGAACGGGTAGTAGGCCACCAGGCCGTCGATGTCCGGTTTGCTCCCGTCGTCTCGGGGGTCGGTGCGATAGAGCACCTCCGTCCCGTCGGGGAACCCATCGCCGTCCGAGTCGGCCACCAGCGGATCGGTCGTGTAAAGAAAGAGTTCGTCGAAGTCCGTCAGGCGGTCGGAGTCGGTGTCTTCACGGGTGGGGTCGGTGCCTTCGATGAACTCCTCGCGGTCGGTGAGACCGTCGTCGTCGAAATCCTGGCCGGGTAGCCCGTCGGTGGCGGTGAGGCTGCCATCGAAATGCAGCCGCTCCCAGTCATCGAGCAATCCGTCGTTGTCGTCATCGACGTCGCCGGTCGCGCGCTCCAGGCGAAGCGAGAGGCGGGTGAGCGCCCAGCTCGCGCTGCTCCCGCCGTCGTCGGAGAACTCGATGTCGATCTTCCCATCGAAAACGGCGACATCGAAGGTGACGTAGACGTACTCGTTGGCGGCGCTGTTGATATTTGACCTGACCACCGCGCCGTCCTCGGCGGAGACGCGCATCTGGTCGCGCGGGCCATCTTTGTCGCCCATGTTGATGGTGACGGCCCAGTCGCCGTTCTGCACGGCGATGCTCACGGTGCGGGGTGCGCTGGAGGTGACGAAGTCGCGGTTGATATTGTTAACCCCGGAGCCCGTCCCGCGGTCGACGGCTCCGACGGCGCCGCTCCAGCTGATGTCGCCGAAACTGTCGGGCGTGATTTCGCTCCAGTCGGTCTGCACGACACCGCCGGTCGGACCGAAATCGTAGTTGAACTGGGTCTCGGTGGTATCGACGACGACCGGTGCGATGTTGGTGACGTAGACGGCACCCCAATCCGTGCGCCCGGTGGTATCGAAAACCGTGTAGTGAAAGAAGTCGGTGCCGGTGCCCGAGGGCGGGTCGTAGATGATTTCGTTCCTGCCCCCGGGGCCGGTGCCCTGGGAGAGCGAGATGGCGGCGCCCCGCTGGCTGACGGTGTCGAGGAGGCGCACATCGAGAATGTCGTTGTTGCCGTCGTGGTCGTTGGCGATGACATCGATGGTGATCGGCTCGCTGCGCGAGGTGGCGTCGTCGCGGCGCCCGAAGGGCGGGATCGGGGGCGGGTTGGCGATGAGGTCACCGAAGTTGCGCTTGTTATTTTTCACTCCGTAGACCTGGTCGGCCTCCCCGGTGGACAGCCTGCCGATATTGTGACTGCCGCCGCCGTGCATGACGCTGACGAAAACGTCCTGGCCCCCGGCCGAGTTCGAGCCGTTGTTGTTGCGCGGTTTGGACTCGTAGAAGTTGCCCCGGCTTTCGTTGACATGGCCGAGGCTCCACGAGTGGCCGAACTCGTGGACGAGGGTGCCGTTGGCCCAGCTGGTGGCGCCATTGCCGCCGCAGGTGGCGTAGCGGCTGCTGGTGCCCACGCTGTTGACGTAGGCGAGGCCGGAGGGGTTGGAGAGGACGTGGTAGACGGCGAGGTCGTGGGTGTTGCCGACTTCACCGGGGTTGCTGTTCCAGTAGTTGCGGAAGGCGCTGAGGCTGCTGTTGGCGTTGCTGGCGCCGCCGGTGGCGGTGACGCTGTCGCGCAGCGGGTCGTTGTTGGCATCGGTGCGGATGATGACGGTGCCGAGCCGGTGCTTGATGCCCGCGCCGCGCAGGTAGCGCGCGTCGAGGTTGCCGGGAATCCCTTGCGCCACCGACTGCGCCGTCGCCAGATTCCCGTTGTAGGCAGTGGAGGCAAAGAAGGCGCGTGAACCGATCTCGACGCCCACCTCGAATTCATAAACCTCGACGACGCGGCTCGGGCGCTGGGTCGCGGTGGACCCGGGTGCGGCCGCCACGGCGTCGAAGGTGGGGGTCTCCGCGAAAGTCGTGGTGATCGGTCCCGACATGGCGGCGATTCCCGACCCGGGGGAGAAATCCTCGGCCGCGGGCGCACCTTCGTGGACGCAGCCCCCCGGGACGCCAGCGGGGACGACCGAGATGCGGTGCATGGCTCCCCCGACCGTTCCGTCGGGATCTGGCATGATCACGACCGACTCTTCCCCGGGTGTGGCGATGGTGGCGATGAGCCCGGCCTCGGCCAGAACCGCGCTGGCCGTGATCCCCGGCCTGCCCGCGACCCGGCCGAGGTAGCTACGATCGGGGCCGGGATCGACCTCCGCCAATGCCCCTTGGCCGTCCGCGATGAGGAACCGCGTGTTCTCGCCGAAGACCTCGTTTTTTTCGAAGATCACCACGCTGTCCCGGCCCCCGAGCGAGAGCGGGACGGAAAACGATTCCGGCAGACCGCTGGGCAGGTCGAGCACTTGGTGTACCGCTCGGTGGTCGGCGCCCCGGCTGGCCGGAGCATGCGCGCAGCGACAAGGCGCGATCAACCCGGCGTCGGTCGGAACGAGCGACGCGACACTGAATGCCAAGGCGGCGGGGAGGAGGGTTCTCGGGTATCTCATGTTCGGGGGGGCAGGAAGGCGATATCCACGGGCCGGGACACATCGCGATCCGACCGTCTCCGAACACTGCCGGTGCCGAAAGAATCACCCGATCTTTTTCGACTGCTCCGCGGAACAAAGATCGATCCGGGAAAGGCGGCGGCGCCTCCGCCCGGCCTCGTTCCCGCGGCGGTCTCGCCAGCTCGGCCTGCCCGGCGCCGCCCCCGGTCGGCAGCAGCTGCTCTCACCCGATCTCCCCAGCACAATGAGCAGGCCATTTTGCGCGCCCCCGGCAGTGAGATGAATGGCGATCGTTTTCCGCCCACTCCCTCCGCCCCAACAACTTGTGGAACCTTTTCCTATTCGAATCATTGCCGGAGCGCTCCTCTACGCCGCCACCTTGTCCGCCGCCAGCGCCGGGCTCATCGCCCACTGGAAATTCGACGAGGATTCGGGCGGTAGCGCCGCGGAGGAAGTGGCGGGGAACGACGGTGGGTGGGTGGCCGGGACCGCTGCCACCCCAGGCTGGCGACCGGGTGGCGGCCGGATCGGCGGGGCTGTCGAGCTGCCGGGCGTGGGTAACCACGTCGATTACTTCGCCGCCGCCGGATTTCCGACGCTCAATGGCACACCGGTCGGCATGAGCATCTCGGTGTGGGTCAAGCCGAACGGCAACTCCGGCTACCGGGGGATTCTCATGACCCGTGACGTCACCGATTCTGCGACTACCCAAAACTACGGGCTCGCCCACGACGGCACGGGCGCTGACGGGCGGGTCAGCGGAGCCAGCGTCGATTCGGCGCCCGGCACCGTCGCGGCCAATGGCGAATGGATTCACATCGTCTGGGTCTGGGACAACCGCGCTGGCGAACAACGCCTGTTCATCAACGGGGAACCTTCGGGGCCGATCGATAGCATCGGTGCCAACATCGCTATCGCGAACAATACCGACTGGCGGATCGGCGATGACCGCTGCTGCAACGGGCGGACATTCGACGGGCTGATCGACGACCTCGCGGCCTGGGACGAGCCGCGCGCCCCCAGCACGATCACCCACATCTACCAAAATGGCCTCCTCGGCTACGCCGTCGGCGAGGAGCCGCCGATCGAGTCGCTCGATGTCGGCCTCGTCATCAACGAGATCCACTACGACCCCGATCCCAAGACGGAGTTCGTTTCCTTCATCGAGCTCCTCAATACCGGTCCCGATCCCATCGACCTTGGCGGCTACCGGTTCACCGATGGCATCGACGCAACGATCCCGGCCGGAACCGTCGGCGGCGTCTTCGGCTACCACCGCGGCTGGGCC
>CAZKYJ010000147.1:0-1583 GCA_964556355.1 uncultured Verrucomicrobiales bacterium
ACAGTTGTAAGTGACAGGGCGATGCAACAGAGGTATTTCACACCCATCCAAACGCCACATCTTCACCCCACGTTTCGACCCATGCTCAAACTGCCCCTCCTTTCCCTCGCCGCCGCCCTCAGCGCCGCACCCCTTACCCCCGCAGCCGACTGGCCGGAATTCCGGGGATCGGCCACCAATGGCTCGACCACTGAGGAAGACCTCCCCCTCGAGTGGAGTCAGTCGAAGAACGTGCTTTGGAAAATGGCGCCTCCCGGAAGCGGGTGGTCGTCGCCGGTCGTCGCCGACGGGATTCTCTACATCACCACCGCCATCGAGTCGGGCGGAGGGCTCTCCCTCCACGCCCTGGCCTATTGGGCGGACGACGGGACACCGGTTTGGGATCGCGAAGTCTTCGAGGTAAAGCCGTCCGAGGTGGCACGCATCCACAAGAAAAACGGGCAGGCGAGCCCGACGCCGATCGTGCGCGGCGGGGCGCTCTACGTGCACTTCGGGCACATGGGCACAGCCAAACTCGACGCGGGATCCGGTAGTATCCTCTGGGCCAACGACGATCTGAAATACACGCCCGTCCACGGCAATGGCGGCAGCCCCATCCTCGTCGGGAACTCGCTTATTTTCACGGCCGACGGTGGCGACAATCCGACCGTGAACGCCCTCGATGCCCAGACCGGGAAACCGAAATGGCAACACCGACGTGACGTCGAAGCCAAGAAGACGTTCTCGTTTTGCACCCCACTAGCCATCGAAGTCGATGGGCGGACCCAAGTCATCGCCCCGGGCAGCAACGTGGTCTCGGCCCTCGATCCGGAGTCGGGAAGCGAGATCTGGCGCGTCGGCTACAACGGCTACTCGGTCGTCCCCCAACCCCTCTTCGCCCATGGCCTCGTTTTCCTCAGCACCGGCTACGACTCGCCCGTAGTCATGGCCATCCGCCCCGACGGCACCGGCGACGTGACCGGGACCCACGTGGCATGGAGCACCGGCAAGCGTGGCCCCAATACCCCGTCGTTCGCCATCGTGGGCGACGAACTTTACATGGCTGCGGACGGAGGGATCGTCTCCTGCCTCGACGCGAAAACCGGAGAGGTCCACTGGTACGAGCGGGCGACCGGACCGATCTCCGCCTCGCCGGTCGTCGCGCCAGGGCGCCTCTACCTCACCGATGAGCAGGGGAAAACCACCGTGCTCGCGACGGGCAAAACGTTCAAAGTCCTCGCCGAAAACGAGATCGGCGAGCGCACGCTCGCCTCCATGGCGGTCGGCGAAGGCGTGTTGTTCCTACGCACGGAAGAACACCTCTTCGCCCTCGGAGAAGAGCGGTAGCACCACCCCACCTATCCCATGCCCCATCCATTCCATGCGCTCGGAATCCCCCTCGACCTGATCAAGGGCATCGAGGAGCTCGGCATCCATCGCCCCACCAAGATCCAAGAGACGGCGATCCCTTTCCTCGTCGCGACAGGCGACGACCTCATCGCCCAGGCCCAGACGGGCACCGGGAAGACGGCAGCGTTCGGACTCCCTCTCCTGACCAAGATCGACCCCCAGACCCTTGAGCGCATCGAGTTGGCATTGCGTCT
>CAZKYJ010000147.1:1593-8765 GCA_964556355.1 uncultured Verrucomicrobiales bacterium
AAGATCGACCCCCAAAAAAACGAGATACAGGGTCTCGTCGTCGCCCCGACCCGGGAGCTGGCCAAGCAGATCGGCAAGCAACTGTTCCGCTTCACCAAGTACTCCTCGAAAATGTTCGTCGAAGTCCTGAGTGGCGGCGACGACATCAAGCGCCAGCGCGAGAATCTCAAGCGCCCGACCCACATCGTGGTGGCAACGCCGGGTCGCCTGGTCGAGCTGGTCAAGGGGCGCGCCCTCACGCTCGAGGCGGTGAGATTTCTTATCTTGGACGAGGCGGACGAGATGCTGAGCATGGGCTTTAAAGAAGAGCTCGACCAGATCTTCTCGATGACGGCGGGACGCCGTGCCACCTGGCTGTTTTCCGCCACATTCCCCGACGGGATCCAACGGCTGATCAAGAAGCACATGGCGGCGGACGCGCACACGGTCAAAATCGACCAGACCCACGTGGTGAACCGGGACATCTCCCACCGCTACGCCGTGGTTGCCCGGGGCGGGAAGCCAGAGTTCATCGCCGACTTCCTCCGGCGCCAAGAACATCGCCGCGGGCTAATTTTCTGCCGCACCAAAGCCGGCGCCATCGGCCTCGGCCGGCAACTAGCTGAAATCGGGTTCCCGGTCGATGTTCTCCAGGGCGACCTCTCGCAAAAAGAACGCGACAAAGTCATGCGCGGCTTCAAGAACGAACGGACGCAATTCGTTATCGCGACCGACGTCATGGCACGCGGCATCGACGTCGAAGGTCTCGCCTTTGTCCTCCACCACCAGCTCCCGGACCAGACCGACTACTACACCCACCGCGCCGGACGGACCGCACGCGCGGGACGGACCGGCGTCTCGATCGTGCTGATCGATGCGAAAGAGAAGCGGCGGATCACCGAGCTGGAGCGCACGCTCGGTTTGCAGTTCCGCGAGCACGAGGGCTGATCCGGCGTCCCGGGCGGACGCGGGCCGGCTACTGCCGCCGTCGTCGACGGACCAGGCACGAACCGATCCCGACCGCGAGGAGCAGCGCGACCCCCGGCTCAGGAACAGTGATCGGGACGATCGGGTAGAGGAACTGGCGCCCGGCAAAGTCGTCGTTGGACAGGATGAGATTGGTCTGCAGGCTGACCGGAATCTGGGTTTCGAGGACGATGTCGACACCGGGAGTATCGAACCCCGGCTCGCCGTTAGCGACGTTGAACGTTCGCACGACTGGGGATCCCTCGGGATCGAATGGATCGATCTGGTCGGCCCACGAGTTGGTCAGCGTCTCGAAGGCCGTTGTCGGGTTGGTGCCATCGTAGTTGTCGTCGTAGAACGGAGGAAGCGTTCCCCCACCCCCGACCACATCCACGTCATTGAGACCGAGGGCGATGCCCAGTTCGTGGGTGAGGACGGCGGCAAAAACTTCAGCCGTCCACGTGGCGTTGGTGTTGAGCGCGATGTCCGCACCGTTGATCGCCGCCCCGCCGCCGGCCGCGACGTCGGAGGTGAGACGGACGACGGTTCCGCTCACCGTCCTGTTGGTAAAGCCTCGCGGATTCGAGTCCCCGAACCCTTGCCCGAGAATGTCGATCTCGGCACCCGCCCCGGGTGCGAACCCGTTGAATGCCCCTCCGACGGCATCCGTAAAGGCGAATCCGGCCTCGTAGTTGGTCGTAGGGTCGATGGCCGTCCATGCGCCAAGCGCACTCTCAACGGCGCTTTGCACCGCCGCCGCGTCAGAACCATCGGAAAACGTGAACTGGCTGGCGAAGGCCGCATACCCGGAGGTATTGAAAAACGCGTTCCCCACATTGTAGGTCAGCCCCCCATCGAGCCCACGGGACTTGGTCGGGGAAGCGTCCCATCGCGAGGCGTATCCGCTCCCATTGAGCGAGACGCCGAAACCCGCTGCACCGACGATCATGGCGGCGTAGGCGGCGGCGCCGGCGAGGCACCCCGCTCCTCCAGATCCAGCTGTCAGAAAACTCATCGGACGTCCGCGATAGCAGGTTTGTCAGCATCTTTATCAGCCGACGGCGCCCGCTCGCCCCCACTCACGACAGCGCTCTCAACGACCTTCGAATCTTGGCCAGCAGCCGGTGCGGCGAAGTCGCCAAAACCGGCAATTTGCACGCTGTTCCCTGAGAAGAAGAAACCGGCTGCGCCCACAAGCGCGACTCCGGTTGCCACCATCAAGATTCTTTCGATTCGGTTCGATGCCATTGTGATCCCCGCTAGACTAAAAATTATAGTAATTACGGTTTGGCGCAACTCCTTTCGGAATCCTGCCGGCTCTTAGTACCTATGAGAATTCACGAAACCTTAAGTAATTGCAAGAAAAAATCCTCCGAGGGCGGTGATTTGTCCCGCTGCTAGAGAATTGAACCTGGCTCGTAGCTCGCGGAGCCGGGCACGCGGTTGGCGGCGGCCTGACCGCGTCGAACGAAGGTATCGACCTGCTCGCGGGCAGCCCCGGCATTGGAACTCCCTTCTTCGAGAAGGGCTTGGAGGCGCTCGCGACCGATGCCGGTTCGCCCGTCGCCCGCCAGGCGATCGAGGAAGTCATTCTCGACGGAGGCGCCCGAACGAAGGGCGGCGAACGCAGCCAGGGCGTGTTCTTTGACCGCCGCATGCGCGGTCTCGCGCCCCGTCCCCAGCTTGACCGCCTCCATGAGGAAGGTCGTCGACATCAGGAATGGCATGTAGCGGGCGGCCTCCCGATCAATCGCTTGGGAGTAGACTTCCATCTGTCCGATGACTGTCAGCGTGGTCTCCAGAAGTCCATCGGTCGCGAAGAAGGCGTCGGGTAGCATGACCCTGCGGACGACCGAACACGAGACATCGCCCTCGTTCCACTGGTCGCCGGCCAACGCGGACGCCATGGCGAGGTATCCTTGGAGCAGGGTGCCGAAGCCATTGATTCGCTCGCAGGAGCGGCTGTTCATCTTGTGGGGCATGGCGGAGGAACCGGTTTGCCCGGGCGCGAATCCCTCGCCCGCCAGCTCGTGGCCGGCCATGAGACGGAGGGTTTTCGCGAAACTTCCTGGCCCGGAGGCCAGTTCGCGGAGCACCGAGACGACCCGCAAGTCCAACGTGCGGGGGTAGACTTGGCCGACATTGCTAAGCTGGCGTGGCAATCCGAGGTGTTTGGCCACCTGTTGCTCCAACGCTTCGACCTTGGCCGCGTCCCCCCCGAACAGACTCAGCTGATCCATCCGCGTCCCGACGGCACCTTTGAGGCCGCGCATCGGATAGCTATCGACGATCTCTTGGAGGTGGTCGAGTGCCCCGATGAGGTCCTCGCCAAACATGGCCAGACGCTTGCCGAGGGTGGTGGGCTGGGCGGCCACGTTGTGGGTTCGCGCGGCGATGATCTGGTCGCGCTGCTCCCGGGCTCGCTCGGCGAAGCGGAAGACGGTGGCCGCCGACTTGAAGCGCACCTCCGCCAGCGCGCGGAAGATTTGCAACTGCTCAACGTTCTCGGTCAGATCGCGGCTGGTCATCCCTTTGTGGGCATGCTGGTGACCCGCGAGATCGGAAAACTCTTCCAAGCGCGCTTTGACGTCGTGGCGGGTGACGCGTTCCCGCTCCATGATCGCCCCCACGTCGACCTGGTCACGAACCCGCTCGTAGGCCTCGATCGCCTCCGACGGCACGTCCAGACCGAGCTCTTTCTGCGCCTTCATCACGGCGATCCAGAATTCGCGCTCGAGGACGATCTTGCCCCCCGCCGACCAGATGGCCTTCATCGGTTGGGTGGCGTAGCGCTCGGCGAGGACGTTGGGGATCGGTTCCATGCGGATTCCCATAGCGCGGATCGCGCGCCCGGCTAGTGGCGACTCACACTTTTTGCTCCCGGGGGCGGAAAATCACATCGTTGAACTCGACGCAATCGGGCGCCGTGAGCACGTGAACGATCGTCCGCGCGACCTCGTCCGCCGGGATCATCTCCAAGCCGAGGTCGTCGCGGGTTTTGCCACCGGCGGAGAGGTACTCGTCGACCAGCTCGGTGTCGACGAACCCCGGCGACAGCGCGGTCACCCGGGTCTTGCTCCCGCGGTCCCGCAACTCGATCCGCAGCGCCTCGGTCATCGCCCGTACGGCATACTTCGTGGCCGAGTAGAATCCCCCCGTTCCGGGAACCCGGTGCCCGCTCAAGCTGGAGAGATTGACGACGTGCCCCCCATCTTCGGGAAAGTGCGGCAGCGCCGCGCGCGTGCACAACGCGACCCCGAGCACGTTGATTTCCCACATCGCCCGCCAGTCGTCGGGGTCACCGTCGCTCACCGGTGCGATCCGTGCGAGCCCGGCCGAATTGACGAGACCGTCCAGCCGCCCCCAGCGCTCGACGCTTCGCTCGACCGCCGCGGCCACGGCTCCGGGATCCGTCAGGTCGGCGGCGATCGCGAGACAATGGTCTTCACCGATCTCGGTGGCGAGCTTCGCGAGCGCCTCGCCGTTCCGCGAGCAGACCGTCACGCTCGCCCCCCGTCCGACGAGCGCCGCGGCGGTGGCCCGCCCGATTCCTCGCGATGCTCCCGTGACGAAGATGTGTGCGTTCTCCAGTTTCATCCCTTCCCCCTACGGTCATTTCCAGGAGGGTGTCCCCAAAAAAATTCCCCAGCCCTCCACCGGGGAGCGAACGACCGCGTTATCGACGGCGGATCGGCGGATTGCTTTCGTGGTCAGTCGTGAAATGATCTGCGCCAATGCAGATGGCCGCGCAGTCCCCCGCCCTGAAAGACCTCGTCCTCGTGGGTGGGGGCCACAGCCATGCGCTGCTCCTGCGGATGATCGGGATGGAGCCGATGGTCGGAACGCGGGTCACCCTTGTCAGCGACGTCTCCCACGCCCCCTACTCGGGGATGCTTCCGGGGCACATCGCCGGGTTCTATTCCTACGACGAAATCCATATCGACCTCCGGCGGCTCTGCGCCTTTGCCGGCGTCGCCTTCGTGCACGCCAAGGCGGTCGGCATGGATCTCGACGCGAAATTGGTCCTCCTCGAGGGGCGCCCGCCCATCGACTTCGACATCGCCTCGATCAACATCGGCAGCACCCCTGACACCTCGTCGATCTCCGGCGCTGCCGAGCACGTCATCCGGTCGAAGCCCGTCCCGGAACTCCTCGAGGGCTGGAACGAAACCATCTCCGCCGCCGAGGCCCGCTCTCCCGGCTCGCCGCCACTCCGGATCACGGTGGTCGGAGGGGGAGCAGGCGGGGTCGAACTGAGCCTGTGCATGCAGCACCGGCTGGGCGATCGCGTCCGCGTCCGTTTGATCCACAGCGGCCGCCAGCTCCTCGATCACCACAACGCCAAAGTTCGCTCCCTCCTCGAACCGCTCCTCGCCGAACGCGGGATCGAGGTCATCCTGGGGGAAACGGTCGACTCGGTCGATGAGGCAGGCGTTTCCTGCGCATCCGGTCGGGCCTTCGCCACCGACCGCACGTTCTGGATCACCAATGCCGGCGCCCCCGCATGGATCGCCGACGCGGGATTGGCCACCACGACATCCGGGTTCGTGGCTACCTCGCCCACCCTTCAGTCCACCTCCCACCCCTTCGTTTTCGCGGCGGGCGACATCGCCACGGTGGCCGAACACCCGCGCCCGAAGTCCGGCGTCTTCGCGGTTCGTCAGGCCAAGCCGCTCCTCGCCAACCTCCGACGGGTTCTCGCCGACCAGCGCCCCCTCCCATTCACCCCCCAGAAACAGTTCCTTAGCCTGATCGGCACGGCCTCGGGAGCCGCGGTGGCTTCCCGCCGCTACCTCGCTTGGAAATCGAAGGCGATGTGGACACTCAAAGACCGGATCGACCGAAAGTTCATGGCCCGGTTCGAAGATCTCCCAGCGATGGATCCGGAAGCCCCTCCTCCGTCGCCGAATACCAGCACTCCGGCACCCGCCGGACTAGCCGAACTCACCAACCGCGCACGCATGCGGTGCCAGGGATGCGCCGCCAAGGTCGCCGCCACCACGCTTTCGGGCGCGCTTGCGTCACTTGCCTCCCGCTACCCGACGGCGGTCTCGCTCGACACCCCGGACGACGCCGCCGTCTTCCCCGTCCCCACCGACCACGACCTCGTCCAGACCACCGACTACCTCCCCGCCATCCTCGACGATCCGTTCACCTTTGCCCGCATCGTCACCTTGCATGCCTTCAGCGATATCTTTGCCATGGGGGCGACCCCGCACAGCTGCCTCGCCACGGTGCTGCTCCCTTTCGCCGACGACACCCTCGTCGCCCGCTCCCTCTCGCAGGTTTTGTCCGGGGTGGCCTACGAGCTCGAGCGGATGGGCGCGCAGCTGATCGGCGGGCACACCGCCGAGGGCGCCGTCCTCGGGCTCTCGCTCACCTGCAACGGCCTCATCGCCCCCGGCGCCGCCCTCCGCAAAGCCGCCGCCCGCCCGGGCGACCGGCTCATTCTCACCAAACCCCTCTGAACGGGAACCCTCTTCGCCGCCGCCATGCGCCTCCGTGCCAAGGGACGCTGGCTCGACGAGGCGCTCGCGTCCATGCTCAGGTCAAATCAGATCCCCGCGGCGATCGTGCGCAAGCACGGCGCCACCGCCTGCACCGACGTCACCGGATTCGGCCTCGCCGGCCACCTCCTTGAAATGGTGCGCCCCCTCGGCCTCGGCGCACGCCTCGCCCCGGATTCGATTCCCGTCTTCGCCGGTGCCCGCAGCACGCTCGATCGGGGGATCGTAAGCTCCCTCGCCCCCGCCAACGCAAAGGCCGCGGCCCCCGTGCATAACCTCCCCAGCGGAGCCCTCCCACCCGGACTGGCCGCCCTCTTCGACCCGCAGACCTCGGGCGGCCTCCTCGCCGCGATCCCCGCAGAAAACGCCGACGCGTGCCTGGCCGAATTTCACGAGGCCGGGCTCGCTTCGGCCACCATCATCGGTTCGATCACACCGGCGCCCAATGGCTCTCCGGCTCTTGAAATCGAGGGCTGAGCCCCACTTGTACGCAAGTTATTCACATCTCATTCCCCGGCGATCGCGGACTCCACCCACCCGATCTAGTGAGGTCGGATTCTCACAATTGCAACGAAGATGACTCCGGCAACCAAAGGCTCACCAAATCCGTGGAACGCGCCATGGAACGGGGATTCACATCGGGATCCTTGAACCTCCACCCTGCCCATCAATATTATCTATTACAGGTAAAATATATCGCAATTATCTTATAATCAGCTA
>CAZKYJ010000148.1:0-8756 GCA_964556355.1 uncultured Verrucomicrobiales bacterium
CGAGGAGGCGGATGTCGTTGGCGATCTTGAAGAGGCTCGCGGCGATGGTTCTGAGCTGGCCGTGGAGTTCGAGGAGGCCGTCCTTGGCGGCCTGGGCCTCGAAGTGGTCTTCCGCTTCGCGGAACTCGATGCCCGTTTTCTCCGCGATGAAGGCGATGACCTTGGGTGGAAAATCCGGGTGGCAGTTGAGACCGGTGCCCACGGCGGTGCCACCGAGGGGCAATTCGTGGATGGCTTTGAGCCCTTTGTGAGCGCGGTCGATGGCGCGTTCGACCTGCTTGGCGTAGCCGCCGAACTCTTGTCCGAGCCGCACCGGCGTGGCGTCCATGAGGTGGGTGCGCCCGATCTTGAGGATATCGTGGAACTCGTCGGCCTTGGTGACGAGATTCCTGTGGAGCCCTTCGAGGGCGGGGATCAGGTCGTTCTTTATCGCCAGCCCGGTGGCGATGTGCATGGCGGTGGGAAAGGTGTCGTTGGAGGATTGCCCCTGGTTGACGTGGTCGTTTGGGTGGATCGGATCGCGGGAACCGATGGCCTTGCCGACGATCTGCGAGGCGCGGTTCGCGATCACCTCGTTGGCGTTCATGTTCGTGCTCGTGCCGGATCCGGTCTGGTAGACGTCGACGGGGAAGTGCTCGTCCAGCTTGCCTTCGTAGACTTCTTCGGCGACGCGCTCGATGAGATCCGTCTTCTCTTTCGGCACGTGTCCGAGCTCTCCATTGACACGGGCAGCGCCCCACTTGATCAGCCCGTAGGCGTGCACCATCCCGGGTTCCACGGCCTCGCCGGAGACGGGGAAGTTCAGGACGGCCCGCTGGGTCGAGGCACCGTAGAGCGCGTCGTCTGGCACCTGCATTTCGCCCATGGAGTCGGATTCCGTTCTCATGGGAGGCAGCCTGAAGATTCCCGTGGGGAGGGTCAAGTCATTTCAAGCGAGCGGGCGCCGCTTCGGTTTCGGCGGCTTCCGCGAGAGGATCGCGTCGAGCGAAAAAATTCCCGATCCCAGGATGACGAGGGCGGCAAAGCCTGCGGCATAGGCGATGGCGGCTTCGGCCAGCGGTGCCCCGGGAGGGCGGAGGAGCTCGACCGTGGCCACGACGGCGATCCCTAGCAGAACCGTCGACGCGATCCGGGTGAGCAGGCCGATGATGACGGCGGCCGTCGAAGCCAGGCCGAGGACGATCATGGCGGGGGTTACGAATTCGGCGAAGGGAACGGACAGCATCCGAACGTAGTCCACCAGCGGCCAGGACTCGCCCCGCCAGACATTCGCCCACCCGAGCCGCGCCTCGGGAATGCCGTGGAACAGGAGGATCGTCAGCCCGAGCACCACGCGGAGAACGAGGGCGGCGAGCGACCGGGTCAGGGGGATGCCGGGGGTGGGCGGCGAGGCGTTGGAAGAACTTGGGGCGGGTGAAATGAGATCCATTGGCGGGTTCCACTATACGCATACCCGCACGTCGGATTGCAAGAATCGTGAGCCGGAGGGAGGCGGGGCACCGCTATCGCTTAGCCCGTTTGAACCGGGAACGTCGCTGCGCATCGGAATCGGTGGCGGGGGGGGGCGCCGGAGGCTCCGGGCTTGCCTGCTCCGCCTGCGGGACGGCTTTCGCTTCGGCGGCCGGGATGTTGAGGGTCTCTTTCCGGTGCCTTTGGGAGGCATCGGCCGCCGACCGGTCGCGGCGGGGTGAGATCGCCAACTTCGGCATCCGCCACCCCATCCGGGTGACGAGGGCTTCCGCGATGAGCAGGAGGAGAAAGAGCACGATGAGGGGCGCTTGCAGGCTCGCGTAGCGCGGCGTTTCCACGCTCCTCCACGCGTCGCGGAGATCGGCGAGATCCTGGCCTCCGGTCCGCTCGGCCAAGGTGCGTAGCTCGGTGAGCCCGTCGGGGTCGAACGCCCACTCGGCGCTGGTCCCGATGCTGATCGGGCCGAAAGGAATGGTGCCGTTGCCGACCCGTACCGCACCGCGGACGAGGGTGCCGTCCGGGAGGTCGAGGGCGGTGCTATAGCGGCCGGGTTCCATCCGCTGCCAGGTCAGCGCCCTGGTGGATCCGGGCGTCGGGGCGGTGCCGGTGGCGAGGATGATCTCGGGCGGCGACTTGGCGAGCCGCGGCTGCCAGTCGTCTTCGTAGAGCAGGTCGAAGCTCAGGCGGGTGCCGTCGAGCTGGTGGCGGAGCCCGATACCCGGAGGGAGCGTGTCGCCCATCAGCCAGCGGGTCAGCGTCTGGAGGAAGTCACCGTACCCCGGCCAGCTGCGAGCCGTTTCGCTGTAGTCGCCCCCGAGCGGGAACGAGACGGCGGAGGTGCGCCCGAGGCCCTGGTTTTCGAAGGCGACGAGTGGGGCGGCATACTCGTCCGCGCTGACGAGGGCGGCGGTCGCCCCCTCCCGAAGGTAGCTGAGGTTGTAGCCATCGAGCGTCGGCGGCCACTCGACGGCACCCGACGAGATCTCGAACCAGCCGCCGGTGGGCGTGGTGGGAACCGGCTCTTTGATGAAGGCCGAACGGGCGACGGCGACCGTCTCCTGCGCGAAGATATTGGGCAGTTCCTGCGGCCTTTCGGTGAAGAACATCCGGCCGTTCCCCCGCTTGGCGATGTCTTCGATAAATGCGGCGTCCGCATCCCCGCGATTGCCGAGGCCGATGACGCTCACGCTGCCGCCATTCTCGACCATCTCTTTGACCAGCTCCTCGTAGTTGCCCGGCTGCTCGGAGTCGGCGGCGTCCGTGAAGAGCACGATGTGGCGCTGGCCGGCCTCGGCTTTTTGGAGCTCCTTCCAGGCGGCGGCAAGGCCGTTGTAGACGAAGATGCCTCCGCCGGTGCTTTCGATCCGGCGGATGATGCGGCGGATCTTGTCCCGGTTCGGACCAACGTCCTGGATGGGGACGATCAGGTGCGCCTCGGAATCGACGGCGTAGACGGTGATGGCGTCCTGGCCGCCGAGCAGTTCGACAGCGCGGGCCGAGCCCTCGTTGGCCAGTTCCATCTTGGTCGCCCCGCCCCCGACCGCGGCCGTCATGCTCCCCGACCGGTCCATGACGATCGCCATGGCGACGGCGAGCTTCCGGTGCTCGTTTTTCATCTCCATCGAGACCGGGAGGAGCGGGTCGATCGCCGATTGGAAGTAGCCACCCGCACCGAAACTTTTCTGGCCACCGGCCATGAGGAATCCTCCTCCCTGGGAGCGGACGAAGAATTCGACCGAACCGAGGACGTCGTTCGGGATATCCCACGCCGGCAGGTTGTTGATGAAAAACGCGCGGCACCCGCTCAGCGTCCCGATGTTGAGGGTCGCGAGATCGGTGACCACCTGGACGTCGAACCCCTGCTTCGCCAGAACTCCGGCCACCGGGTCGTCCGGGTAGGCGGTGGCGAGCACCACCCGCGGGCCGCCCGCGATCTCGACCCAGCGGTCGAAGCGGTTGTTGCCGAGGTGGGCGTCCTCCGGCGGGGTGATCACCGCGGTGTAGCGGTAGGCACCGGCCACCGGGATGCGGTCGGTGAAGCGGAGCGTGCCGATCCCTCCGACCACCTCGATCTCGGTCTGGCTGAGCGGCGTCTCGTTGCGCGAGATCGTCACGGGAACGCGGCCATCGACGGTGCCGGCGACCTCGATCTCGAGGACGAACGGCTCCGCGATCTGCGCGCGCTCGGGGAGGCCGATCCGGCGGACGCGGAAGTCGTCGGCCTCGGCTTCCCGCAACAGGCGATAGTCGACGGAAACCCCGGCGGCGGCCAGCTTGTCCCCGAGGTCGCCCATGGGTTCGGTGCTGTAGCCGTCGGTGAAGACCAGGATGCGCGAGGGCTTTTTCGGATCGGACGAGGCCAGCGCCGAGGCGATGGCGAGGGGGGTGCGTGTCCGTTGGGTGTTGCCGGTGTAGACGAGGGTTTCGCCCGACTGCTGACGGACGGCCTCATCGGCGAAGTCGAAGTAGTGGAGCGCATCCCCGGGGCCGCCCGAGCGCTCCAGTAGCTTTTTCCACTCCGGGAGCCCCTGGTCGACGAGCCCGCCCGTCGAGGCCGAGCGGTCGAGCAGGACGAAGAGGTCCAGACCCCCGGCGAGCCGCCGGAGCTGAGGTTGTGTCAGGATGCCGACGGCCAGGAGGCACAGGGCGGCGCGCAGGGGCAGCCAGAGGCGGAGGCGCGGCGCCATCCAGCCCAGCAGGGCGAGGGCGGGGAGCAGCAGGAGCCATTCTGGGGAGAGGAGTTTCAGGGCGCCAGTTTCAGGGGTGAAGCCTCGTGATTCAAGTCGGGGGCTAGGGCGGGGGGGCGTTCGCCCCGGCGAGGTCTTGCCGGAGCACCTCGATGAAGTTTTTCGCAACGAAGGCGACCGCCTGGTAGGGGTCGGACTCGGCGGCCGAGAGCGCGCGGATCGCCGCCCGTGGATCGGCTGCCGGCGCCCGTGCCATGAGCCACATGTCGTCGGTGTCTTTGAAGGTATCCCCCGCGCTGGCCATCGCGGCCGCGATATCGCTCCGGTCGAGCTGGCCGCGCGTCCCCGTGGTCACGTAGACGAAATCGGGCAGCGCCACCACCTGGTAGCCCGGCTCCGAGCGCACGAGGAGCGGGCCGACGAAACGCACGTTGTCCGGCGGGCGCGCCCGACGCTCCCGGTCGAGATCCGCGATGCAATCCCGGCAGAGGGCGCGCTGGTGGCCGGGGTCGTTGCCGGTGATCTTCGCCAGCGCGCTGAACCGCATCGACGAGTTCATGAGGCAGCCAAGGTTGGTGCAGTGGGCTCCGTCGCCGTGGGCGGTGTTACGGGTCAGCCCGAGGACGTGACCAGCCTCGTGCACGAGGACGAGCCCACCGTACTCCGAGATCATCCCGAATGGGTCGTAGGCCCGGTCGATCATGATGCAGGCCGGGTAGGGGAGGAGCGTCGTCTCGGGAACGCGTTTCTTCTTTTGGCCCGCGATCTTGCTGTCGTAGAAAAGGACGTAGATGAACGCCGTTCGGGAGTCGGGCGGCCCGTCGATATTGCGGAGCGCCAGAGCGTTGGGGGGGACGCCGCGCGCCTCGGTCTCCGGGATGAGGTCGTCGATCTTCACCGTGACGCCGCCGGGTTTGTCACAGGCTTCGGCGAGGAACGAACGGAGCAGATCCGTCTGGTCGAATCCGGGTGCGCCATCACCGACCACGTCGATCTCGACGAGTAGCTTGGGGTAGACTTCGCCCGAAAGAAAAAGGCGCTGGGGGTTCCAGAAGACCGTGCCTTTCGCCCCGAGGGCCTGCGCTTCCGGTGTGGGGATAACCGTGCTCCGGCAGGCGGCGAGGACGACCCCGATCGCGGCGAGCGCGAGAAGGCAGGTGGTGCGGGGAATCGTCTGGGTCACCAGGCGACTAGACGCGCGGATTGCCGCGGGCGAAAGTGCCCGCACGTCTCGGCGTGCCCGATCGTATTTGACTCCGCCTCAGAAATCCCGGACTCTGGATGATGGCGTCGCATGCGAGACGGCCGACCGCGCCGCGAGGTCGGGGGGGGCGTGCCGGTTGTCGGCTTCTCGGATCAGCGGCGGTTTCCGCCCTCCTCTGCGGAGCGCTGGTCGCGGGTGCGGAAGCGGGAACGTTGGGGGCGAAGAAGAGCCGGGTCGCCGCTCGGTTCGCTCCCCCCGAAGCCGCGCTGACGGTCGCGAAACTCAAGCGGGTCGAGGCGCGGACCGGGGCGGCCGCGCTGGAGTTCCTGGACGCGACCTCGTTGCGCGTCGCTCGGACTCTCACCGGCCCCGCCAGCGCCCGCCTGTTCGTGGCGGCCGCGCTGGAGCAGGCTCTCATTCACTTCGGCGACGACCCGGGAATTCGCGGGAACAAACAGCGCCTTGACCGCCTGCGTGCCACCGTGGCAGGCATGCGCACCGCAGGGTATGCGGCAGACCATCCCCGCATGCAAAAGGCGCAAAGCGAGGCGGAGGTGGCGGATCAGGAACTAAGCGAGAGCCTCCGACGGAAGATCGAAACGACTCGGAATTGGATTCACGTGAATGGGGGCGACCAGGCGCCGGTTCCGACGAGCGCAAAAGCCGCAGGAGACCTCGCGATCCGCTACAATGATCGCTTTTCCGATTTGGAAGAATTGCATCATGCGCTGGAGGCAACGGTCTACGACGATCTGCCCGCGCGAGCTAGAGCTGCCGGTGTCGACAGGTTCTTGATCCTGCGCTACGAGGCTGCACTGAGAAAGGCGGAGCGGTTCCAATCGACGGAAATCGACCACGATCCCGCTCCGGGAGAGTGGGAGGTGACCGACGAGCTGTGGATGCTTCGCGAGTATCTCGAGCAGGCAGTTTTTCGGACCAGAGAGCGCTGGAACCTCGAGCGTGGTGTGATCAAAGACGGGCTCCAGGATGCCATCGAGTTACACATGACCCTTCATGCGAAGGAGAAGGTGGGGCGGACAGATCCCGTGTCTGATGGAAATCCCGTCCGCTGATCGTCGCGGGGTGGTTCAAAAATCTCGCTTTCCTTGGCAGGGGGTCGGCGGTATGCTCGGCGCCTTACGGCGGATTCGGATTTTTCGTTGCTGGTCCATGACGCCTCCTCCAACAGCGGCGAGCTAAACAATGTAAGAACAGTTAGATGGACATATTCGTGGGGAACTTCCCCTTCTCAACGACCGACGATGAGCTGCGCGACGCTTTCGCCGAGCACGGCCAGGTTGAAAAAGTACACATCGTGATGGATCGGGAAACCGGGAGACCCCGCGGTTTCGCGTTCGTCGCGATGCCCGACGCCAATGAAGCTCAGGATGCGATCGCCGCACTCGACGGGGTGGATTTCGGCGGGCGCCCGCTTCGGGTCAACCAGGCACGCGAGCGCGAGGAGCGTCCGCGAGGAGGAGGTGGCGGAGGCTACCGCGGAGGCGGCGGAGGCGGCGGAGGCGGCGGATACCGCGGCGGCGGAGAGCGCGACCGCGACCGGGGACGCGACCGCGACCGGGGGCGCGACCGTGATCGCGGCCGGAGCCGCGGACACGACCACGAGGACGACGGGTTCTAAAAGACGGGTTCCCGCCAGCGATCTTGGGCGCCCTCTCCTGAATTGGGGAGGGCGTTTTTGCGTTTGGGTCTCGGGAAAACTGCGCCTGAATTGGCGTCGTATGGCCAATCGAGTTACGATCCTTGTCGGCGTGGCAATCGCCATCGGCAACCCGCTTTGCGCCGCCGATCCGGACGTGATCGATGGCGTTGACGGGCTCGTCCTGCGGCGATGGGCCTCGCAGCCGATGCTGAAGAACCCGGTGGCGCTCGACATCGATGCCGAGGGGCGTGTCTTCGTCACCGAGACCGTACGGAGGAAGGCGGCCGACCTCGATATCCGGCAGTTCCGCGAGTGGGTGCCGAGCGATCTCGCACTCACTTCCGTCGATGAGAAACGTGCTTTCTACCACCGCGAGCTCGTCCCCGCGAATGCCCAACGCTACCGGGCGATCGGTGACCAGAACGGGGACGGCACCGTCGATTGGCGGGACCTGACGGTGCTCTCCGATCGGATCCATCGGATCGAAGACACCGACGGCGATGGGGTTGCCGATCGGAGCACCGTTTATGCGGACGGGTTCAACACCGAAGTGACCGATATCGCGGGCGGCGTCCTCTGCTTCGAGGGCGATATCTACGCCACGGTGGCACCCGATTTTTGGAAGCTCGGCGACGCGGACGGGGACGGGGTCTCGGATTCCCGAGAATCGCTGGCCCACGGATTCGCGGTGCACGTGGCCTACGCCGGGCACAACATGCACGGACCGACCCTGGGGCCGGACGGGCGCATCTACTGGTCGGTCGCCGACAAAGGGACCAACGTGACGTCGCGCGAAGGGGTGCACCACTTCTATCCGGACCGGGGAACGGTGATGCGTTGCGAACCCGATGGCAGCTCCCTTGAGGTCTTCGCCCACGGCGTGCGAAATACTCAGGAGCTCGCCTTCGATGCGCTCGGCAACCTCTTCGCGGTGGACAACGACGGCGACATGAGCGGGGAGAAGGAGCGCTACCTCTATCTCACCGAGGGCAGTGACACCGGCTGGCGGATGAACTGGCAGTACCGTAAGGGCGACTACAACCCGTGGATGGCCGAGGGGCTTTCGGTGCCGCGACACGAAGGCCAGCCGGCGCACATCACACCACCGATCGCGCGCGCCAGCGACGGGCCGGCAGGGTTTGCCTTCAACCCCGGGACGGCACTCACCGAGGCCTTCCAAGATCATTTTTTCGTGACGTGGTTCCCGGGCAAAAAGATGTCGGCGTTACGCATGGTGCCGCACGGTGCGTCTTTCGAGGTGGAGGGGGAGCGACTGGTGGCGCAGGGCACGCTCTTCGTCGGTATCAATTTCGGACCGGACGGTGCTCTCTATGCCTGTGACTGGTCGGCCGAGGGCTACGAGCTGAACGAGAAGGGAAGCGTGTGGAAGATGGACGTCCCCGGGGCGGCGGGGAGCGCGACCCGCATGGAAGTCGCCGCGCTGCTGCGGGATGACCTGGCGGCCCGGGACGAACCGTGGCTGGCCGCCCTGCTCCACCACCGCGACCAGCGCGTCCGCCTGCGCGGGCAGTTCGAACTCGCCCGGCGCGGGGCGGCCTCTACCTTGGCCGGGGTGGCGACCGATATCGGGCGCACGCAGATCGCCCGGGCGCATGCCCTCTGGGGGCTCGGTCAAATGGAAAGGCAGGGCCGCGGCAGCATCGGGGCCGGGGTGATCGCCGCCGCCCTGGAGGACGGCGATCCGGAGATCCGCGCGCAGGCCGCCCGCGTCGCC
>CAZKYJ010000149.1:0-8747 GCA_964556355.1 uncultured Verrucomicrobiales bacterium
AACGAAGCCTCTCGTTGCAGGGGATGCCGCCCGAAGGGACGATTCCCCATCCCGAAGCGACAGCCTCTATCTCAGGCCCAGAAATTTCAGGGTCGGTGCTGACAGGACTTTTTAGACAGCTTCTGAGCCGCCGGTCGCGCCACCGCCAGCCACCAACATGCCCACGGCGAACGGATCCGGTCGTAACGCAGCGGTTTTTCGCCGGCTCCAAACCGTGCTTGCGGAGGGGCGAAAACTCTCCGATAGGAGCGGCGGCAATCTCGGAGTTTGCGGTGGTGGCCGCCCTTTGGTGCCCCGCGCCGCCGCCTCGTGGGATGGCCATGCTGGCTCGGACCAACCTCCGGGCGGCACCGATTGAGCACCACCCTCGTCCCGCCGACAGATTCGATCACCGATGCCCTCAACCTCACCGGCTGGGCGGCCTCCCCACATTTTCTCGCCCCCGGCGAAGCCGCCGCCCTTTCCCGAGAAAGTCGCGCCGCCTGGGACGAGGGCGCGTTCCGGCGCGCCCGCATCGGCCGGGGCGACGGCCTCGTCCTCCGCGAGGACATACGGCGCGACCACGTGATGTGGCTCCGCCCCGGGGAGACCACGCTTGCCCAAACCCGCTACCTCGATTCGCTCGAGGCTCTCCGCCTCGCCATCAACGCCCGCTTTTTTCTCGGGCTCTTCGATTTTGAAGGCCACTTCGCCGTCTACCCCGAGGGCGCGTTCTACAAGCCCCATCTCGACCGGCACCAGAACACGTCGGATCGCGTGGTCACCGCCATCCTCTACCTCAACGAGAACTGGGAGCCCGGCGACGGCGGAGAGCTGAAAATCTGGACGAACCCCGGAGAGAAATGCGGCCCCTTCGTGATCGTCGAGCCCCGCCTCGGCACCCTGGTCACGTTTTTCGCCGGCGACCACTGGCACGAGGTGCTGCCCGCCAACAAGACCCGGATGAGCATCACGGGCTGGTTTCGCGTTCGTAGCTGAGAGGCCCGCATTCAGATCGACCCCATCCACGCCAGCACGGTATCGCCTACCCACCGACTGGGGCGGTGCGACAGGATCACGTCGATGGCCAGGATCTCGTAGAGGAGGACGATGCTCCAGAACGCCGCTTGATAACTCGCCTTCGAGCACTTGTGGCGGAACCACCCTTGGGCGAGCAACGCGCCCGGCCAACCGCCCAAAAACTCGATCAGATGCAGCGTCGATTCCGCGACGCGGCGCCCCCCATCCATCGCCTGTTTCTTGTCGTAGGCGTAGGCCGCGACCGCAGCGATCGACATCCCGAGCAGCACGCCCAATCCGGGCCACCACGCGACCGGAGATTGCGCCAAGGCCAGCCCCGGGAGGACGAGCGCGGCCCCGAGAAGCGCGAGGTTTCTCCATCCCCCACGACGCCGTACGGACCGCCGGATCGCAAAGGTCGCCACGTCTTTCGCGCAATAGCGCCCTTGCGAGTCGATCCCCCGCACGTAGTCGACCTGCGATCCGAGTTCCGGGCGGGCCTGCCTCGGACGCAGATCCGAAACGTGCACGAAAATCCGCTGCTGTCCATAGCCCTCCGCCCACCCGAAACCGCACTGATCGTTCCACTCGATGATCCTCCCCACCAGGCGCTGTCGGACGAGGGGCGTGCTCACCCCGCTACTATAATAATCATAATTCAAGCCGGCAAGCGGATCGTCACGCGCTTGGGTCATTCTCCTTTTTCGCTGGCATGCGAGCGGCTAAGGATGAAGCTCTCCGAACCGCGATGACGCCCGACTCTTCCCCTGATCCGACCAGCCCGCTCTATAACGAGGACCTCGCCCCCGTCCCGGAGTCCCGCCGGACCTGGACGGTCTGGAACATTGCCGCCCTCTGGGTGGGCATGGCGGTGTGCATCCCCACCTACATGCTGGCCAGCGGCCTCATCGCGGGCGGGATGAGTTGGTGGCAAGCGATCCTCACCGTCTTCCTCGGCAATGTGATCGTGCTCATCCCGCTGACCCTGAACGCCTTTCCCGGCACGAAATACGGCATCCCTTTCCCCGTCCTCTTGCGCGCGCCCTTCGGCACCACCGGCTCGAATATCCCGGCCCTCATGCGCGGCCTCGTCGCCTGCGGCTGGTTCGGAATCCAGACGTGGATTGGAGGCACCGCCATCTACGCGGTCGCCGCCGAGATCTTCGGCTTTGTCCCCACCACCGCGATCCCCTCCGGGGGACAGCTCGTTTGCTTCTTCCTCTTCTGGTGCCTGAACATGGCCGTCATCATCAAAGGGATGAACTGCGTCAAGTGGCTGGAAACGCTCTCGGCACCGTTCCTTCTCCTCCTCGGCGTCGGCATGCTTATCTGGGCGTACGTCGGTGCGGACGGCTTCGGCGAACTCGTTAGGCAGGGGGACCAGTTCGAAACGCGCGCCGAGTTTTGGGGGGCGTTCGCCGTCGGGCTCACCGGAATGGTCGGCTTCTGGGCGACGCTCTCGTTGAACATCCCCGACTTCTCCCGCTTCGCCCGCTCGCAGCGCGACCAGATCGTGGGGCAGGCCATCAGCCTTCCCACCACCATGACCTTCTATGCCGCCATCGGCGTGCTCGTGACCAGCGCTTCGGTCATCATCTTCGGGGGCGAGCCGATCTGGAACCCGGTGGCGCTCATGGCGAAATTCGAGAACCCCGTGGTCATGGTCGTCGCCATGCTAGCCCTCGTCGTCGCCACGCTCTCCACGAACATCGCCGCCAACATCGTCTCGCCCGCCAACGACTTCTCCAACCTCGCCCCGTCGAAGGTCAGCTTTCGCACCGGGGGCCTCATCGCGGGAACGATAGGTCTCTTCATCTTCCCGTGGAAGATCCTCGAGAACGCCGAGCTCTACATCGGCGGCTGGCTCATCGGCTATTCGGCGCTGCTCGGCCCCATCGCCGGCATCATGATCGCCGACTACTTCGTGGTGCGAAAGCAGGCGCTCGACGTCGCCGCGCTCTACGATCCCAAGGGCGAGTTCGGCGGGTTCCGCTGGCCGGGCTTCGCCGCGCTGGCGCTCGGTGTCTTGCCCAACCTCCCGGGATTCCTCACCCTGGTAACCCCCCTCGATGCAGCGGACATTCCAGCCGTATTCACCTCGGTTTACTCCTACGCCTGGTTCGTCGGTTTCCTCGTGGCCTTCGCCTCCTACCCAATCCTAGCAAAACTCAAAAAATGAGAGCGACCCCCGAACTCCCTGCCTTCGGCCACCGGCCGCCCCCCTACACGGGACCGTCGAAAGCCGAGGTTCTCGCCAAGCGAAAGCAGTACCTAAGCCCGGGTATCTTCCACTACTACCGGGAGCCGCTCATGATCGTGGAGGGCTCGATGCAGTACCTCTACGACGAGGCCGGGCGGCGCTACCTCGACGGCTTCGGCGGCATCGTCACCGTCAGTGTCGGGCACTGCCACCCGAAGGTCGTCGCGGCGGCGAACGCGCAGAACGAGCGGATCCAACACACCACCACCATCTATCTCCATCCGAACATCGCCGAGTACGCGGAGGCGCTGGCCGCCAGGCTTCCGGGCGACCTCGACTGCTGTTACTTCGTCAACTCGGGCTCGGAGGCCAATGATCTCGCCATCCTCATGGCGCGCGCCTACACCGGGCGCTACGACGTCATCGCGCTGCGCAACGCCTACCACGGCGGCAACGCCACGGGGATGGCACTAACATCGCACCACACTTGGAAGTTCGACGTCCCCCACGCCTTCGGCGTCCATCACGCCATCGCTCCCGATCCCTACCGCGGCGCCTTCGGACGCGACGACCCCGAGGCGGGGCGCAAGTATGCCGACGACGTGCAAGGCGTCATCGAGTACGCCACCAGCGGCCGCCCCGCCGCGTTCATCGCCGAGTCGATCCAGGGGGTCGGCGGCGCCGTCGTCTTCCCGGACGGGTATCTCGAACACGCCTACGCCCACGTCCGCGCCGCTGGCGGCCTCTGCATCGCGGACGAGGTGCAGACCGGCTTCGCCCGCACCGGGAGCCACTACTGGGGGTTTGCCACGCAGGGCGTCGTCCCCGACATCGTCTGCATGGCCAAGGGGATCGGCAACGGTTGCCCGCTCGCCGCCGTGGTCACCACCCCCGAGATCGCCGCCGTGATGAGCAGCCGGATCCATTTCAACACTTTCGGCGGCAACCCGGTCACCACCGCCCAGGGAAAAGCGGTCCTCGAGGTGATCGACGAGGATGGCATCCAAGAAAACGCCTCCCGCATGGGCGCCCGGCTGATGGACGGCCTGAACGGCCTGGCTAAGAAGCACGACCTGATCGGCGACGTCCGCGGCAAAGGGCTCATGATCGGTGTCGAACTCGTGACCGACCGGAGATCGAAAACGCCGGCGTCGACCGAGTGCGCTGCCGTATTCGAGCGCTGCCGCGAACTGGGCCTGCTCATCGGCAAGGGCGGCCTTAAAGGCAACACCCTCCGGATCAAACCCCCGATGTGCCTCCACGGGGGGGACGCCGATTTTATCGTTGATGTGTTAGACCAGGCGCTGGCCGAAAGCTAGGACCCCGCGGCTGGCGCACCCCGACCGCAGGCCGGCGCCGGCCTACTGGGGCGGGGGGACGCGGAACAGCTTCCCGGTATAGGGGCACTTCACTTCGGTGCCGGCGGGTATGCCGGTGACATCGACGTACTGATAGTCTTTGCCAAAGGGGCTCCGGACGAAGCCGGGGCGCCCCGGCACCCACTCGGCAACCGTCGCGTCGGACGGGAGCGGATTGGGATTGGGCGACGTCGCATCCGGGGTGAGAGCCTCGAGCTCGTCCTCCGACTCGGTCACGGGATCGGGCAGCGGTTTCGGCTTGGTGCGAACTTCTTTCACCGGCCCCTGGACGACCGTCGGAACATCCGGTGCCACCGAGGGTCGCGGTTTCGGATTCGAGGCCGTTCTGGCCACGGACGTTCTCTCCGGGACGGCCACCGATCGCTTGGGCTCGTAGCGCAGGGGCGCGCCGTGGCTGGCGATCGCCACGCGATCGAAGTTTGGTACCACGAACGCCCGCATGGTGTAGGGGCATGTCGCTTCGTCGCCGGGCGAAAAGCGATGCACATCGACCAGCTTGGGAGTCGAGGTGAACGGGCTGAAGACGAAGTCTTTCGCCCCCGGAACCGGCTTGCCCACCGGGGCCGACCCCAGGCTGGTGGCGGACGCGCCATACATCTTCGCAGTCAGCTGATCCTGGTCAGGGATGACCGAGCCCCGCCGGTAGCCCGGATCGACCATCGCAACAAGACCGACCTGTTTTCCAGCCGGAACCATCACCGCTGCGCTCGGAGGCGGGGCGGTCGCGCACGAGGAGAAAACGGCACCCATCGCGGAAAACACCAACATCATGGGAAGCGCGCCGCCCATCCTATCATTAATCTCACTGAAATTCTCGGTAAAGCTCATAATTCAAGTCTTTGCTGTTTCTCTGGAAATTCGACTTATATCAGAGAATAAACGCAAAAGCGAGAGAAAAATCATAATTGCAAAATTTCGCAGGGTTGTGGTAGAATCTTCTGGGAAATTTCACAATGAATTCACCAGCCACGCCTCTGTCCGAGCGCGAGCCTGTCCGTTCGACTCCCCCTCCCGGTGCCGTCCGCTTGGGGCTCGCCATCTTCGGGCTCGCCCTCGCCACCGCACTCGTTGCGACGCTGAACCACCGCGGCCTCATCCCTTCGTTTGAAGCCGTCGCGCCGCTGACCGTCGAGCAAAAGACCGACCTGCTGGCGAGAGCCGCCCGGTCGGGGGATCTCCTATCGATCCGCCGGACGCTGGACGCGCAGATGCAGGCCGATGCTGCGGATTCGCGCGGGGTAACGCCGCTGATGATCGCGGCTCTTTACGGCCACGAGGAGGTCGTCGCCGAACTTCTCCGGCGCGGCGCGAGCGCGAATGCGCGAGACGACGACGGATTCTCCCCGCTGAGCTATGCCATCGGCAATGGCCAGGCGGCAACGGCGAACCAGTTGCTCGATGCCGGCAGCCATCCGGGCATCGCTGCGGTCCCCGGCGAACCGGCCATCTATTTTGCGGCGCGCACGGGCGCTGCCGCGCTGTCGGCCGCCCTGCTCGCAGCGACCGACGGGGCGCTGCCCGGCGCACCGGATGCGTTGCTCCACGCCGTCCGGCACAACAACGCGACCATCGCTGGTCAGCTCCTCGAATCCGGAGTCGACCCCCTCGTCCTCGTCGAGCGCCCCGAGACATCCCACCCGCTCGATCTGGCCGCACGCCAGGAAGATCTCGCCATGGTCGCACTGCTGCTCGCTTCGAACGCCGCACCCGCGTTGGTGCAGAGCGCCGATCCCTCGCTGGTGGACGAAGCCGTCCTCCGCGGCCAAACCGATCTTGCCCGCCTGCTGGTCGATGCCGATTTTCCCATCGCCGACGAGAGCGCGGCGCTCGCCGCGGCCGTCGACCGGGGCGATCGCGAGTCGGTCACCTTGCTACTCGCGAGCGGCGCCAGGCCCGGTGACCTCGTGGCCAGGGCCGTGCGCGCTCGCTATTGGGAGCTGGCCGAGCTCCTCCTCGAGAGCGGGGCCAACCCGGACGCCTTCGTCGCCGGCGGAGAACCCGCGCTCTTCTCGGCCTTCCGCTTTGGACGGCTCCCCTTCGCGGAGAAGCTCCTCGCGGCCGGGGCCTCCACGAGCCTTCCCGGGCTCGAGGGGCAGCCGCCGATCGCCCTCGCGGTCGCCACCGCGAACCAGGCGTTCTTGAATCTCCTCCTCGCCAGTGGCGCCGACCCCGATATCCGCCTTCCCTCGCCGCCCAGCAAGGCTTTCATGGAGCTCATCGAGGGCGACAAACTCCGCTTTTACCTCGGAGAAGATTCCGGCTTCACCCCCATCATGATCGCAGCCGGGACGGGGAACCACGACGCCATCAAAGCCCTGATCGCCCACGGGGCCAGCAAAGGAACCACGACGACCAACTGGAAGCGCTACCCCATCAGTATCGCGGCTGAGAGCAAAGATATCTACGCCCAGCAGCTCCTGCTCGGTCGCGATCCCCAGATCGAAGACCCGGCGGAGCAGCGGAAGATCGTGGTCGACCTCGCCTCGCAGAAGGTGACCCTCTACCAGGCCGGAGACGTGCTCCTGAGCAGCAAGATCTCCAGTGGGAAGGCGGGCTATCGCCCCCCCACCGGCGAGTTCGTCGGCTCCAACAAGCACCGCCATTGGAACTCGACGCTCTACGGATCATCGATGCCCTATTTCATGCGCTTCAGCTGCGACTCCTTCGGCCTCCACCAGGGCTACGTGCCGGACTACCCCGCGTCCCACGGCTGCATCCGCATGCCGGAGTCGAATGTCCGCGCCTTCTGGAAGGTGGTGCGTGTGGGCGACCCGGTCTCCATCATCGAGTGAGCCCGCCGCCGGACAATTCGTCGGCACTCATTGCGTCCCAGGTTCCTTCGCGTATCCTACCGCCCCGTCGATCGCCAGAGTGGTGGAATTGGTAGACACGCCAGACTTAGGATCTGGTGCCGCAAGGCGTGCAGGTTCGAGTCCTGTCTCTGGTACCCTCTCCCGCGGCGATGACTCCCCGAGGTGCTGACGGACGAGGGCGGCTACTCACAGGCTCGCTGCCGCAGCAGTTCTCGGCACTGGGCCGCCGACCGGACGAGGGCGCCGGACGAGGCCCCGGTGGTCGCGCTCGTCTTCGAGGCGGTTCGATGGGGCGAGGTGCAGCGGGGTCATGCGCCTTTGAAGGAGACGCAAATCTGGGGGAGATTGCCGCCCGGTCCCCCAGTGACCCTCAAACCATCCCGAACTCAATGAGCCACTTCGTATCCATCCCCGTCCGTGCCCTCGCGGTCGCCCTCCTCACCCTATGCGGCAGCGCGCTCGCCGAAAAGGCTCCCGAGGCCGCATCCTCGCTCTTCAGCCGCGCCCCCTACCTCCAGCTTTCCACGCCGTCCTCGATGTTCGTCGTCTGGCGGACGTCGGAGAAGATCGAGCCCGTCGTGCGCTTCGGAACCGAAGCCGACAAGCTCGAGTTCGCCGCCACCGACATCGAAATCCGCCAGACCCGCGGCGACGACCCACGGGGGGAAAACCCCCTCCACTCGGCCGTGCCGGGCACGTTCCAGTACGAGGCGCGTCTCGCCGGACTCCAGCCAGATACCGAGTATTTTTATGCGATCTATGATGGCTCGACCCGGCTGACGCCGGAAGACGAGAGCTACCACCTGCAAACCCACCCGGACGCCGGCAGCGACCGCAGTGTCTACTTTTGGGCAGTGGGCGACTCCGGGACTGGCGGCTCGGCCCAGGCTGCCGTCCACGACGCGATGATCGCCTACACCGATCTGGAAGATCGCGAGCTCGACCTCTATCTCCACGTCGGCGATATGGCCTACGGTTCGGGCACCGACAAGGAGTTCGCCGAACGCTTCTTCGCCATGTATGAGCCAACGCTGCGCAACGTCCCCTGCTGGGCGGCGATGGGCAACCATGAGGGCAAGACCTCCAGCGGCAAGTCCGGCGTCGGTCCGTTCTACGACGCCTACATCTGTCCGGTCGAGGCCGAGGCCGGCGGCCTGCCCTCGGGCAACGAGTCCTACTACTCGTTCGACTACGCCAAAGTTCACTTTATCGCGCTGAACTCGCACGATCTCGATCGATCGCCGTCCGGGGCCATGGCCAAGTGGCTCAAGGCCGACCTCGAGCGCACCCGTGCCGACTGGGTCGTCTGCTTTTTCCACCACCCGCCCTACACCAAGGGCTCGCACGACTCCGACC
>CAZKYJ010000150.1:0-8717 GCA_964556355.1 uncultured Verrucomicrobiales bacterium
CTGGGCGCACCCGACATTCAGGTGCTGCGCGGCGTGGAGGACATCAAGGCCTACAAGTTCCGCATGCCGGGCACGGGGAAGCTCGAATATCTCGGCAACCGTTTCGACCACGAATATCTTTTTCCACCCCAGCACGAGTTCGAGTGGAAGCGCGCCCACCGGGACATGCACCGCACCGGGCTCTACCCGCATATCTCGATCGAGGACCGCGTCTTCGTCGAGACCGTCGGCGGCGACCTGACTGTCAAGGTGGAAGACAACACCGAGTCGGGCGAGGGCATCTACAGCGAGCCGGTCGAGGATGCCGATCAGACGCTTGACGATGCCGAGACGCTCTACGCCGAGGTCGGCAGCCTCATCCTGATCAAGACCGTCACCCGCATCGATGCTATCGAAGATTCCTGTGTCCTGCTGCCCGACGAGCAGGGGATCGTGTTCGCCAACGGCTATCTCCTCCAGACCGGCGAAACGAAGATTTTCGAGAGCTCGTTGGCCGACATGCGCTTCGAGCGCCGTATCGCCGCCTCCAACGGCGAGGACACCCTTTACGTTTTCTACAATCGCGCCAGCGGCACCTACGTGCTCATGGCTTACAATGTCATCGCCCAGTCGGTGGGCACGCCCATCGTCTGCCACGGCTACAGCCTTTTCCGTGACGGCGAACTCCTCTACTTCCGCACCGAAGACCAGGCGCAAAAACACCACACCATCCAGATTTGGCAGACCCCCTTCACCTCCGCTGATGCCGTCGGCGCACAGAAGACGGACAGCTATCTCTACAAGATCGGCAACGCCGAGATCGTCCGCGCCATGGCCGAGTGCCAGGAGGTGCTCAACCTCCTCGGCAAGGACGACAGCTACGCCGACCTCTACGTCGACCTCGTCAAGAAAACGGGAGATATCGCCGACACCTACTTCTGGGTCGGCCAGGAGGCCACCCGAGACCTCAAGTCGCCGCTCATGGCGATCAACGCCGCCGCCCAGTCGGCCATCGGGGAGTTCGAGAAAGTCCAGCGCCTTCGCAAGACCGCCAACGAGGAGACGAAGCGCGTCCGCGAGAAGGCACGCAAGATGGTTTCGGCCGCCGACCACCAGGCGCACGATGATATCTTCGGCTACGTCCACCACCTCGCCGACCTCCGTGCCGTCCGCGGTGAGATCGTCTCCCTCCGCGACGTCCGCTACGTGGACCCCGCCCTCATCGAAATCCTCGAGGCGGAGGTCGCTACGGCGACGGAAAAAACCTCCCAGGGCTGCGTCAGTTTCCTGCTCGAAGAATCCGCCCTCGATCCCTACAGGCAAAAGGTCGCGGAACAATCCGCCCTCGTCCCCAAGCTCGCGAAGGTCACCGAGGCCAAAGCCGTCGAGGAGTCGCTCGCCGAGGCTGGCGCCGAGTTGGAGATGCTCATCGAGATCGTTGGCAACCTCAAGATCGAGGATGCCACCGCGGCCACCAAGATCACCGAGGGGATCTCCGAGATCTACGCCACGCTCAACCAGGTGCGGGCCGAGGTACGCCAGCGCAAGCAGTCGCTCGGCCGCGTCGAGGCCGAGGGCCAGTTCGCCGCGCAGATGAAGCTGCTCGGCCAGGCGGTCGTCAACACCCTCGACCTCTGCGATACCCCGGAGCGCTGCGACGAACAGCTCACCAAGCTCATGGTGCAGCTCGAGGAGCTTGAGGGGAAGTTCAGCGAGTTCGACGACTATATCGCCCAGCTCGGCGAGAAGCGGGAAGAGATCTACGGTGCCTTCGAGGGACGGAAGCAGCAGCTCCTCGAAGCCCGCAACAAGCGCGCCGGCATCCTCCTCTCCTCCGCCGAACGCATCCTCTCCGGCATCACCCGCCGCATCGCCACCTTCAAAGAGATCACCGAGATCAACGGCTACTTTGCCAGCGATCTCATGGTCGATAAGGTGCGCGACATCATCGACCAGCTCACCGATCTCGGCGACACGGTCAAGGCCGGCGATGTCCAGACCCAGCTCAAATCCGTCCGCGAGGACGCCGTCCGCCAGCTCAAGGATCGCCACGAACTCTTTGTCGGTGGCGAGAACGTCATCCGCCTCGGCAACCACCAGTTCTCGGTCAATACCCGCGAGCTCGACCTCACCGTCGTGCCCCGCGATGGCGAGATGTTCTTCCACCTCGCCGGCACGGCCTTTTACGAGCGTATCACCGATCCGGAGTTCCTCGCCACGCGGGAGGTCTGGAGCCAGGAGCTCATTTCCGAGAACGAGATCGTCTACCGGGCCGAGTATCTCGCCTACCAGATGCTCAAGGCGCTCGCCCCCAATGATGCCCCGCCCTCGAGCCAGGATATCCAGGCCTTCATGTCCGCCCGCTACGCCGACGGCTATACCAAGGGCGTCCACGACCACGACGCCAAGAAGCTCCTCGACGTCATCGTCCCCGTCCACCAGGCCGCCGGCATGCTCCGCCATCCCATGGCCACCCGGGCCGCCGCCCTGGTCTTCTGGGATTGCTTCACCGCGCCCGAGAAAGAGAACCTCACCATCAAGCTCCGTGCGCTCGGCCAAGCCCGAACGACATTCGGCACCGCCGAAGCCGCGCCGGTAATCAACCAGCTCTCGGCCCTCCTTGCCCCCTTCCTCGACACCCAGTGGAGGGCAGGCCTACACGCCTGCCGCACGTCGGGCCGACCCGGCACGACGCATCAAGCCCTCCCCACCGACGCCCCAGCTCGCGATCCCTTCCCCATCGCCACCTACCTCGCCGCCGAGCTGTCCACCGACCCCAAATCTACCACCACCTCCGCGGAGGCCGCACACGCCCTCAGCACCTTCCACTCCGAACTCGCGGCCAAGCGCGCCAAGTCCGCCTACGCCGCCGCCCTCGCCGAGCTGCCCGATGACCCCCTCGGGCGCTTCCAGGTTATCCAGACCTACCTGGCAGCCTCCCTTCCCGACGCCGACCCCGATGTCCTCCTTGAGGCCGCCGCCCACGAACTCCGCGGTGGCTACCAGCAGCGCGACGTCATCGAGGTCACCACCCGCGCCAGCATCGACGGCCTCCTCGGCGACCACCCGCTCGTCAAAGGCGGCACCTACGCGTTCGACTACAATGCGTTCGTCACCCGGCTGGCCGCCTTCGAGTCCGAGACCGTCCCTCGCTTCAACGCCTACCACGACCTCCGCGCCCGCCTGGTCGAAGGGAAGCGGGACGCCATGCGCCTCTCGGAGTTCAAGCCGGAAGTCATGAGCGCCTTCGTGCGCAACCGTCTCTTGGACAAGGTCTATCTCCCCCTCATCGGCGACAATCTCGCCAAGCAGCTCGGCACGGCCGGTTCCGACACCCGCACCGACCGCATGGGCATGCTCCTGTTGGTGTCTCCACCGGGCTACGGCAAGACCACCCTCATGGAGTACGTGGCCAACCGTCTGGGTATCACCTTCGTCAAGATCAACGGCCCCGCCATCGGTCACCACGTCACCTCCCTCGACCCTGCCGAGGCCCCCAATGCCAGTGCCCGCGAGGAAGTCAAGAAACTCAATTTCTCCCTCGAGATGGGCGACAATGTCATGATCTATCTCGATGACATCCAGCACTGCAACCCGGAGTTCCTCCAGAAGTTCATCTCTCTCTGCGATGCCCAGCGCAAGATCGAGGGTGTCTGGAACGGCCGGGCGCGCACCTACGACCTCCGGGGCAAGAAGGTCGCCGTGGTCATGGCGGGCAACCCTTACACCGAGTCCGGCGGGAAATTCCAGATTCCCGACATGCTGGCCAACCGCGCCGATACCTACAACCTGGGAGATATCATCGGCGAAAGCGCCGCCGACTTCGAGGCCAGCTACATCGAGAACTCGCTGACGAGCAATGCCGTCCTCAGCAAGCTCGCCAGCCGGAGTCAGAAGGACGTCTACGCCGTCATGCGCATCGCCGAGACCGGCTCCCAGGAGGGCGCCGACTTCGAGGGCAATTACTCGCCCGAAGAGATCGACGAATTAGTCGCCGTCACCAAGAAGCTCATGCGCGTCCGCGATTCCATCCTCCGGGTGAACCTCGAGTACATCCGCTCCGCGGCCATGGAAGACGCCTACCGTACCGAGCCCGCGTTCAAGCTTCAGGGCAGCTATCGAAACATGAACCGCATCGCCGAGAAAGTGCTCCCCATCATGACCGCCGACGAGATTGATGGCCTCATCCTCGAGCACTACGAAAACGAGAGCCAGACCCTCACCACCGGCGCCGAGGCCAACCTCCTCAAGTTCAAAGAGCTTGAAAAGATTCTCACCGAGGATGAATCACGGCGCTGGGATGAGATAAGAAAGACGTTCACTAAAAACAAGCTCCTCGGCGGGGCAGGGGAGAACGATCCCGTCGCCAGGGTGGTGGCCCAGCTCGCCGCCTTCAACGATGGCATCGAAAAGATTGGCTCGACCCTCGCCACCGCCGCCGCCAAAGAACCCGCCGGTACCGTTCTCACCGAATCCACCCTCGCCCAGCTCCAGACCATCATCTCCGGCCTCCGCGCCGTCCCCGTCGAGGTAGAGATCAAAGTCGTCCCCGTCCAACCCGAAGCGGCCGCCCCAAAGGCGAAACGCCGCCCCGCCAAAGTCACGAAGACAGAAGAGGCTGAAGATTTGCCCGTCGAGATCGAGGGACAAGTGTCGCAGGGCGATGGGGAAGAACCGGAGTAGCGCTATCTAGACGGGATAAGGAGAAGATCGAGCTGAGCACGCCGCTCGTGGAGCGGAGTGGCGGTCTCCCAAGGAGCGAACCGCACCTCCTTATTCTTCGAGGAAGCCTCGGGAGATCGCCATGTAGCTGGGGAGGCGCAGGCGGGTCGCGGAGCCGTCGATCACGCGGTCGGGGGCGAGGCTCGCCGTGTTTCCGTCGGGAATCCCCTGCAGCGCGAGGATCGACGCATTGTTCTCATCCAGAAAATAAAGCTGGTCATCGAAGGCGATGACCGAGCGCAAATGCACACCGCTCCCCTCGATCGTCACCATTTCCGGCGTGACCGCTCCGCTGGCATTCGCGACGTTGTCGATCACGAACATGACCTCGGTGTCGTCCACGACGAACATCCGCCCGTCGACGATCTCGATGCCCCGGACCTTCGTCCACGGACCCGTGATCGTCCGCGCCGGATTGGTGACTCCGCTGGCATTCGATGGACTGTCAAAAACGAGGATCCGGCTGGAGTTCGCCGACAGCCCACTGGCGTCGACGGTGTAGAGCGTGTCGTCTTCCAATTTGAAGGCGTCGATCGTCATGCGGATCGTCCCGCTGGTGGCGAAAGGGAAGCGGTCGTCGGGACCGAAGGTACGGTCGGGGGCGACGTTGCCGTCGAAGCCGGAACCGGAGACATCGTCGAAGACGAGAATTCCATCATCGGCAGTGATCGACCCGACGAAGAGGCGATCGTCTTCGGGGTCGTAGGCGAAGGCGATCGCGCTGTCGAGCCCGGTGTTGGCCCCGTCTACCGTGACGTCGGGAGGGGTGGTGCCGACCGCCTCGGTGGCGTTGTTCCAGCCAAGGACGCCGCCGTTGCCCCGGCTGATGAGGAGGCGGCCGCTGGCGGTCACCACCGCCGCCCGCGGTTGGGTCAGCGTCGTCGCCGCCCCCCGGCTGAGCCGGGACGAGGGGGCGACGTTTCCTTCCGCCGTCTCGAAGTCCACGAACCCGACGAAATCTTCTTGCTGGTTCACCACGTAGAGCGCCGCATTACTCCGGAGGCGGAAGAATCCCATATCGGGCGTCGCGCTCGCCAGAACCCTCCGGCGGCCGTCCAGCAGGCTGGGAGGGGTCGGCACGGGGAGCCAGAACTCCAGATTGAGGCTCGTTTCCAGCTGGACGATGCCCTCGGTCTCTTCCCATGAGATTTCGGCCACGTCGTCTGAAAGCAGATCGATTTCTGGAACGGGTGGCGCGGGGAGCGGGACGGCACCAAGGAGCCCGTACACCACGATGCCGACGACGACCAGGGGCTTCATGGTCACGATTGTGCCAGAACCATCGAAGAATTGGAAGACAAATAATGCGCCGGTTTGTTAGCCGGCTCCATCGGGTGGGGATCGTCCCGGGTGAGGGGCGTCGGATCCTGTCGGTCAGATGGGGAGCCAGATCTCGGCTGGGAGGAAAGATTCGGCGCGAAAGGCGGATCGCGGACCATGGATCGGAATCACCGGGGCTCCGACCGGATCTTCCCGCAGCAGGGGGCAGTCGAAGAACCGGCGTCGGCACCGGCATGACATTCTGGGCAGCTTCCGGGCTGGGACTGAGGATCGCTCCCCTTGGCCGGAACGCCATCACCGGCGCCCGTTTGCGCTGCGGCGGCCGCCTCGCGATCCTCTTGCCCAGTCCCGGAGGTGTGGGGATGGGGCTGGCCGGCTGGGGGAGAGCCCGCGGGTTCGCCCAGGACGGTGGGGTGGGTTTTATCATGTTCAGCCCACCCGTTTTGGACAAAACGGCTGATGATAGAGGCGTGGTTTCTGGCGACTTTGCGGGCGCCCTCCGTCTTGCCGGTGACGGCCACCGAGATGCCACCATCGACCGGGGTGATGGCGATCTCGATGTCCTCGTAGTGGTTGACGAATTCCGTGAAGGCCGGATCCCAGCGGCGCACCATCAGCCCGCTGCCGAGACGTTCTTCCATCTGTTGGACGTGCTTCTGCAGCAGCGCGGCCACGGCAGGATCGGTCGAGGTGGTCGTCGAGCGGTAGCCGGTTTCGGTCGCGGTGAGCTCCCGGGTGATGCTCGCGTGCCCGTGGAAGAGCCCGTGGATCGTCTCGCGGAGTTCCGCAGGCATGCCTCCACGGCCCTTGCCCGCGCCCGGGTCGTGGGCTTTGCCCGGAGCCCCGGTGTCGGCGGGTGCCACGGGGGCGGCCAGGGCGAGCGTGAGGAGGAGGAGCGTTGCTTGGCGTTGCATCGGTGTGATCGGTGAATCGAGGGATCGCTCAGGACCGGGGCTCGGCTAGGCGTCTGCCCCCGCCGGCCGGAGTTTTTTCTCGAGGAGATAGAGTGTGCCCGAGGCCACGGCGGCCAAGAGCACCCACCAGACAGCGGTGGGGATCCCGGTCACGTCGGGCAGGCGGACCTTGCCCATGCTCGCAATATCGAGGAGGTGGGTGCTGACCCACTGGTGGCTGAAGGCGTAGGCGATGCCGCCGCCGATCATTCCGAGAAATCCGACGGCCGCATGCACCCGCCCCGCCGCCATGGCGGCCACCCCGGTGCCCGGGCAGTAGCCCAACAGCGCCATGCCGACCCCGAAAATCGCGCTGCCGAGGCCGACCCCCAGAAGGTTGGCCGCCTTGACCTGGTAGGCTTCGATCAGGCCCGTCTCCTTCATGGCGAAGACCCCGAGCCCACCGACCACGATCGCGGTGAGCATGATTTTCATGACCGTGAAGTCTTTCAGCCGAAACAGGTTCACGATGACGCGATACTCTCCGACGCGCCCCTTGTTCAAGAGGATGCCGAAGGTGAGGCCGAAGGCGGCCGAGAGGATGAGTCCGGTAGCGGAGTCTTTCGGGATGGGGAAGTTCATTGGATGGAAAGTCTAGGGTTTGTTGGTAGGTGGTGTTCCGATCGTTGGGGGAGGGTTCAAGCCGCGCGTTTCCGAAAGAGGAGCTTCGCGGTGGCGATGCCGGCGACGAACATCACCGGGAAGAATAGCCAGCTGGAGAGGGCGAGCTGCAGCGTCCCACTGATGCCGTGGCCGCTCGTGCAACCGCCGGCCATGCGCGCCCCGTAGAGCAAGAGCACGCCGCCGCCGAAGGCCGCGGCCATCCGCTTCGGGACGCTGGCGCCGTGGAACTCCGCCCAGAGGGCCGGGACTTTCTCCAGCGCGAGATCACCCGAACTCTTGGCGCTAAACCATGCCCCGATCGCCGTGCAAATCAAAAAGACCGTGCTGTAGCCAACGGCGGGGGTGTGCGATGCCCAGTAGGAATTCTGCACCACGGCCTCCTGCCCGATGAAAAGGCCAGTGACCCACCCCGAAAGCTTGGAGATCTCGGTCGACATCCCTAGCGGTTTGTTGACGATCAAGAAGACCAGCCAGCTGAGGATTCCGATGCCCACACCAACGACATAGGGGTTCCAAGATTTCTGGCGCAGCGAGAGACGGAGCCCGGCGGCGGCAGCGGTATTTTTGTTTGCACTCATCATTCGATCGATTTTCGGTTTACGGAATCCCGTAATGGGACAACTCGAGCAACCTCGCCCCCACAGGGTTTTAGTTGCGCATATTCCAATATTCGAATATACGATCGATATCAACGTAAAACTTTCATGGGAGAAGAAAAAAAACTAGACCGCGCGGGTTTGGAGCGTGTTGCCAGGGTGTTTCAAGCTTTTTCCGATGCGACGCGCCTGGCGATTTTGCAGGAGTTGAAGCCGGGGCCGTGCAGCGTCGGGACGCTGGTCGAGCGGATTGGAGGATCGCAGGGCAACATTTCGAAGCAGCTCCAGGTTCTCGCGGTGACGGGCTTTATCCGGAGGGAGAAGGTGGGAAACCAGGTTTTTTACTCCATCGACGACCACAGCGTTTTCGAGATGTGCAACGTTGTCTGCGAGAAGCTCAACAGCGAAGCGCAGGAGACTGCAGGATTTGTCTTCGATATCTGAAGTCTTGGATGCACTGTGCGATGCCGATGCCGCCGCGATTACGACGAACCCTACCGTTTTCCCTTTGGGCATTGGGCGTGGTGCTTTCCGTCCACGCCTGCTGTCTGGCGCGGGAGAT
>CAZKYJ010000151.1:0-8656 GCA_964556355.1 uncultured Verrucomicrobiales bacterium
CCCGCCTCCGTCGATCCCCGTCACTTCGACCAGCATGCCTGCCGTAAGCCCCGCCACGTCGAGGCACGGCACCCCCGTCGCCCAAGTATCCGGTGTCCCCGCCGCCTCGCGCGCCGTTGCCCGATGGGCTTCCGGAAAGCGCTCCCGAAGCACTTCTCGCAAAGCCACCACTGTTCCGTTACCAGTATCCGCACGCATTTGTTCATCAGAACAGTACCCGCGCTGCGCCATTTCGCCAATCAAGGAAAACGGAGATCACCCAAGCAATTCAAGCAATTAATTACCCGGTAATTTATTATTGCTCAGATCGAGGTCATCGCGGTGCCGCGTATCTGTCCATCGAGGTGCTTTTACCAAAACCTGACAACACCGTGACACACCGTCGTGATCGTGTTGCTACGCTCGGGGCACTATGAGTGCTACCGTTCGCCTTGATATCTCCACCGCGGTCGAAGAGACCGCCACCCGGTCCGACCTGACGCCGCGCGAGGAATGGCGCGAGGGCACCGGACTTTATCTCTCCATCGACGGCCAGGCGGTGGAGGGGCCCTTCGCCGAGAATGAGCTGATTTCCCTGTGGAAACAGGGAAAGCTGCCGTCCGCCGCCCTCGCCTGCTGGTCCGGCGAAGACCGCTGGTGGCCGCTCGCCGATGCCCGCCACCACCTGGGCTTCACCGATACGGAAAGAGACCGCATCGGCATCGCGCTCATCTTCGGCGTCGCGGGGCTTTTCCTGCTTTTCATCTACTGGCCCGCCGCCCTCGTCCTCCTCGCCATCGGGGGAAGTATCGGGCTATGGGTCCGGCGGGGGCGCGTCGCCTGATCGGAGCGGGCAACCCGCTCCATCAACGAGTGGGTATCCGCTGATAAAACGGTCGCTTTCTACCGCGCGTACCTTGGCCAGGATGGGTGGGGTGGGGGTGGATTTTCAGTGCCGGCCGCCACCGGACGGCACGACATTGAAATCTCGAGAAAACGGGACGGCAGGGAAACGCTGGCCGCGCTCGAGGGAAGTCTGACCAGAGGCGGGGACGGATTTTGCGACGATTCTACACATCGGAAATCGAAGCGCTCCCGGCACCCAGATCCCGCATCGAAGATAGATCTTCCCCCTTGGAGCAACGGCGGCTAAGATGAGTCATTACCCCCGCCATGAACCAAGCCGAAGTCGTCGCCCTCCTAGCTGCCAACGCGGACGCGCGTGGCATTGCCCACTGGGAAAGAATGGGGGACGGCACCGGTGGCGTGGAGAGCTTTGGAATCGGCTTGACAAAGCTCAGGAAGCTCGCGAAGCAGGTCGGGCGCAACCACGGTCTGGCGCAGCTACTGTGGGCGTCGGACAACCACGATGTCCGGGTCATCGGCCTCCTGATCGACGAGCCGAAGAAGCTGACCCGGGAGCAGGCGGAGGCGCAGGTCGAAGAGGTGGGCGCGGGGATGCTGTCCCACGTCTTCAGCTCGTGTGACGCCACCCTCGCGAAGTCGCCCATCGCGTTCGACTTGGCAAAAGAATGGATCGCCAGCGGCGACTCGCTGCGCCGCCGGTGTGGCTACGGCCTGGTCTACGAGCTGTCCAAGGACAAACGGAACAAGGCGCTGACGGATGATTTTTTCCTCGATTGCATCGCGAGAATCCGGGAGGGCTTCGGTTCCGAAGGCGGCTCGGGGCGTGGCGCGATGGGTGGGGCGCTGCTCGGCATCGGGAAACGGAACCGCCCGCTCAATGCTGCGGCGATCTCCCTGGCGACCGAGCTCGGGCCGATCGATTTCGGAGAAGGCGGTGGCGGGTGCGAGCCGATGGACGTCCTCAAGCATCTGACGAACGATTCGCTGAAGAAACGTCTCGGGGCCTGACAGCGCCATCGCGCCGGAGACCAAGTTTTCCGCAGCTAGCTAGGGTCTGGCCCTTCCCAGCGGGCGGGACGGTGGTATCCTCGGCCATGCCCGATCCCGACGACGCCCCTTGGACGCCCGAGCCCCACCCCATGCCCGAACATTTTTATTCGGACGAGACCGGGGTGCCGTTCGTCCGCTGCGTGGAATGCGAGCGGGAGCTCGTGGAGATGGACGCGCCCTACATGGTGCAGAAATGCTCGAACGGCCGGGAGACGGTTTTCGAGTTCGCGATCTGCGCCCCGTGCGCGGAACGGCTCCACAGCAGCTATTCGGATGCGTCCCGCCGCGCGATCGCCGGTTTCTTCCATTCGAGGATCGATCTCGACGAGCGGGTGCGGAGGCTGCGGGCGGCGGGGGATGCCGACCTGGACCGCTGGATCGGCGACTGCATGGCCTGCGGCGACGCCCCCCGTCCCGGCGAAGGCCATGCGACGGCTGCGCTGTGCGCGGGCCTGGAGATCCTCTACTCCCACGCGCCGTTCCGGATTTGCGGGCGCTGCGAACTCACCCTCAACGAATTGATCTCTCCGGAGACCCGGGGCGAGTGGGACCGGTTTGTCGGGAGGAACTTCGATCTGCCCCCGGCGGATGCGCTGACCCCCGACCGGCCGGGTTTGCTGATGGTTTGAGCGCCTCCTCGTCCCGGGACTAGCGGGCGGCGGCGACCGAGCTGGCGGCCACGCGGTGGAACCAGTCCCAGAGCCCGGTGGCATTGTCCCGCCAGCTGGCCATGAAGTCGCCCAGCGATGTCTCGGGGGAGGCGGCGATAAGGCCGGCGGCGACGACGAGGAGATTGACAAGGAAAATGAGGACGAGGGAAAAGAAGACGCCGTTCTCGCGCAGGTCCGGCTGGTCTTTGCCGATCATCCATACGGTGAAGGTCAGGTGGAAAACCCAGGTGAAACCGACGAGAGCGAAGAGCAACCAGGTCCACTTGAAAGAGATAAACCCGTAGAGAACTCCGGTGTAAAGGCGGGTGACATCGATGAACGGGGTGAGCAGCGCGAAGACGAGCATGACCACGATCGTGTAGAACGGCACGAAATAGGGCGAGAGCGAGATGAGGGTGTTGTTGCGATCCGTGACGACGAAGCCGCCGTTGCGGCCGTAGTCGAAATCCCGGATCCGCCCGCCGCAGAGAATGATGAAAAACCCGTGGGTCAGCTCGTGGCCGAGGACGTAGGCGGTGAGCGGGCGGGGCAGCGTCAGAAAGCTGATGAAATAGAGGACGCCACCGAGCGCGAAGAACCAGAGCTCGGCGGCTTTCCACAGGCCGCCGTCGATGGCGGCGGCGGTGAAGGTGTCGAAAAATGCTAGCGCGGTGATGACGCAGAACGGGGTGAGGACGACCCCGAGGATCGCTTTCACCCAAGTGATGGGGACGGTGAGTGGCTCGCGTGGCTGCGCGAGCGCGACCTGGTGTCCGACCGCCTTGGCGAGCGATTTCCCGTCGCGGCCGGGCGGGTTCTTGCTCCGGCGGTTCGATCCTCCCGTCGCCCGGCGCCGCGCCGCCGGGCGCCCCCCGCCGTCGACCCCGCGGGCGGCACGCTGGCGGGAGCGGCTGTTCGAAGTTGGCATGGGGCTCCGTTGGGCCGGATGACGGACGAGGGGTACTGGGCTAGGCCCGGCCGAGGTACTTGCCGGTGCTGGTATCGATCCGGACGGTCTCTTCCGGCTTGATGAAAAGGGGCACCTGCACCACGAGCCCGGTCTCGAGGGTCGCGGGCTTGGTCGGGTTGTTGGCGGTATCGCCGCGGAGACCTTCGGCGGCCTCGGTGATCTTCAAGTCAACGGACGCGGGGAGCTCGACGGTGACCGGGTTGCCCTCGACGAAGAGCACCTCCACGGCCAAGTTCTCGATGAGGTAGTCGGTGGAGCCTTCGAGGAGGTCGCCGGGAAGCTCGACGGTCTCGTAGGTCTGCGGGTTCATGAAAAAGTATCCGGTGCCGTCGGAGTAGCTGTACTCGAGCTTCTGCCGGTCGACGGGGACGATATCGACCTTGTCCGACGAGGCGAACCGGATGGTCTTCGACTTTCCGGAGTTGAGTGAGCGCACGGTGGCGAGCATGATCGCGTTGCCTTTGCCCGGCGTGCGATGGTCGGTATCGAGGACCACTCCCAGCTCGTTGTTGTACTTAATACACTGCCCTTTTTTGATATTGGTCGCGACGATGGCCATAATGATTTTAGAATAGTACGAGGTGGAGAAATTTTAGCAGGACTAGTTTTTAACGTTAGTTAAAGAAATTTTCAAGAAAATTTGTTCAGAGGAACAAGGGCACCGTTCGGGAGGTTGCGATGATTGGGACGGGGTGGAAGATCGGGATGGCGGAGGGAACCGGCTAGCGGGCGGCGCGCATCTCGGGCGGTTCGGCGAACCATTCGATGTGGCTACAAGTCTGGCAGATGAGGGCGACGGTACGTGGCGGGAGGAAGTCGTTGGCACTCCGGCCATCGACGGGCAGGCGGCGTTCCTCGAACTTCGTGCCTTCGCAGTGCAGACAACGCACCTCGTAACCGGCGCTGACAAACTCACTGTTGGCGGGCAGTTCCTCGTCGGGGACGAGACGTTTCGGGGGGCCGGTGCGTTTTGGGGGGATGGGCATGGACGAATCTCGGGCGTGAATCCAACGGTGCAAGCCGTCCGGCTAGCGCCGGATCTCCCAGAGCTCGCAAATCTGGTCGTCGTAGACATTGGAAGCCGAGAACCGGCCGGTCGGGCCGAAGAAGATGCCGCGCACCGTCTGGCCGGGCTTTTTTTCGGCATCGGCCAAGGTGGCGACCGCCGTCGCCCGGGCGGAGGAAAGCTCTCTATTGAGGTCGAAGTTGCCGGTCGTCGGGGCGTAGCCCACGACGAGGAAGAAAGCATTTTCGGCTCCGGAAGAGACAGCGGCGCGGATGCTCGCCACCTTGGCCGGATCGACCGTGGCGGATCCGGTGGCGAAGGGGATCGTATCCACCGCGCGAGCACCGGCCGTGGTCTCGAGCATCTGGTAGTGGGCGTCCAGGGCGGAAGGATCGACGGCCTCAAGCTTGCTGAGTTCGGCAATAAGCTGCTTGGCAGGGTTGGGGAGGCTATCGCGATCCGTGGCGAACAGGGCGTTCACCTCCTCTGGGACGACTTCGGCCGCGGCTTCGGTGGCGGTGGAATGAATGAGCGCCTGCAGGCGAGAATTTTCGGCTGCATCGCGGGCGAGCATGGCCTGGGTTTGGCGCAGCTCGCTTTCGGCGGATTCCCGACGCTCCTGGGCCTGGCGTATGGCTGCGGGATCCGGAGCGCTGGCGACCTTGGCCATGAGGGCGTCCACCTTTTGTTCCGAAACTTGCAAAAGTGCCCGGGTCTCGGCCAGCTGGGACTGGAGAAGGCGGATCTCGGCGGCACCGGCGTTGGCTTGTGCGGCCGACTTTTCGAGCTGCCCCGCCTCGCGGACGGCGCTGGCGTAGAGCGCGCGGGTGCCCTCGAGTTCCTCTTCCGCCGCGGCAAGCCGGTCGCTCAGCTCCGCCACCATATCGACGAGCGCCGTCGTATCGACACCGAGGCGGGTCGAGAGCTCTTGGGCGCGTGCGCGGGCATCCGAAGAGTCGGGGAGATTCGCTGACCCCGGGCCCGCGGGCTCGGCGAGGCCACCGAACCCCGCCCCGTTCGCCTGAAGGTAGACGAGAGCCAAAAGGAGGATCAGTACGATCGTGGCACCAAAGACCACGGCGATCACGACATTCGGGTTCCTGTTGGGGGCGACGGGAGCGGGCGATGGTTTATCAGCCATCCGGAATCATAGAGCAAGATCGGCCGAATGCTCGCCCGAGCGGGAACGGCCACCGCCGGAGGCTGCAACTATAAAATGCCGGGGAATTTATTGGGCAGCAGAAGCAGCTGGTATCGAATGGATTGGGACGAATCGGGGGGGTGACGGGCGGTCGCTACCCGAATTGCCGACCCTCGGGCGCATGGCCGGCGATGAACGCCGCCGCGGACATGGGACGTTTGCCGTCGGGCTGGACGGTGGTGAGCTGGAGCGTTCCGTCACCCGTGGAGACGGTGAGATCGGGACCGATCAGGCCGGGACGGGCGCCCGTCCCGGCGGTGACCGTGACCGGCGGGAAGATCTTGATCCGCTGTTTCCCGTCGAGGGTGGTGAAAGTGCCGGGCCAGGGGTGGTAGGCGCGGATCTGGCGCTCCAGTTCGGTTGCGGGGCGGGTCCAATCGAGTTCGCCATCAGCGCGGAGGAGCTTACCTCGGTAGGTGACGAGGGCAGGGTCCTGCGGCGTACGTTGCAAGGTTCCGGCGGCGAGTTGGCGAAGGGCGTCTTCGAGCGCTTCAGCGGCGATGGCCGCGAGGCGGTCGTGGAGGCTGCCACCGGTTTCATCAGCGGCGAGGGGGGTGGCGTGTGCGAGGATGGTGTCGCCGGCGTCGAGCTCCTCGGCGACGTGCATCACCGTGACGCCGGATTCGAGGTCGCCGGCGAGGATGGCGGCCTGGATGGGCGACGCGCCGCGATGCCTTGGGAGGAGAGAGCCGTGGAGGTTCCAACAGGCCACCTTGGGGCATTCGATGACCGGTTTGGGCAAGATCTTGCCGTAGGCCATGACGACGAGGAGATCCGGGTCGAGGGTGGCAAGGTCGGGAAGGAACGGGCGGAGCTTGGCGGGTTGGAAAACGGGGGCGCCGAGTTCCAGCGCGACCGTCTTGATGGCCGGTGGGGTGAGCACCTGCCGACGACCGACGGGCTTGTCCTCGCCGGTGACGAGCCCGATGAGCTCGGCGTGCTGGCTGCGGGCGAGCGCCCGCAGGGAGGGGATGGCGATATCGCCGGTCCCCATATAGAGTGCGCGCAGCATCGACGGATCAGAGGCCCTGCTCGACAAAGTCCTCCCACGCCGGGAGCTGCATCATGCGGCCGAGGATGTCGTGGAGCACTTTGGCGGGGGGCTGGAGCCCGTTGATCTCGAACTCGCGACGGCCGCCGTAGTAGTCGTAGACCTCCTTGGTTTCCTTCTCGTAGGTATTGATCCGGTGCTGGATGGCGACCTCGTTGGCATCATCCATCCGCCCGTCTTTGAGCGCGCGTTTGCGCATGCGCCGGACGAGCTCGTCACGGTTCGGGCAGGCGAGATGGAAGACCTGGAGGACGTCGATGTGGTCGTCGAGAAGCTTCGCCTGCTCGATGTTGCGCGGGATGCCGTCGAGCACGAGGAAGTCGATGTCCGGCTTGAACTTGTGGACGTCCACCTGGGAGTCGATCTGGATCTTCCAGAAGCGGACGGTGAGCTCGTCCGGCACGAGCGAACCCTTCGAAGAGTACTCGATGAACTCCTGACCGATCGGCGTGCGGGTATCGAGTGCGCGGAAGGCATCGCCCATGGAAAAATGGAAAATCCGCGGGATCGCCCCGAGGGCGGCACCCTGGGTGCCCTTCCCGCTGCCGGGGGCGCCGATGAGGAGGAAAGTCTTGAAACGGCCGTGCGTTTTGGTCATGGGAAGCGTGGGCGTGCGGTCAGAAATGGAATTAGGCAGGAGGTTAGCAGAGATCAGCGATGGGGGAAGGGGAGATTGGGAGGATTTCGGCGACATTGCCGGCGGCACCACGCTACCCTATTTCTACAAAACCAAGTCGGATTCCTCATTGAACTCGCCCGCGAAACGCTGTTTGAACTAGCAGTGACAACCCTTTCAAACCACGATCTCGCCGACGAGGCCCGGGAGCATTTTGCCAGTGCGTTCGGGGGGGAAGCGATGCTGGTGGCCAGCGCCCCCGGCCGCGTCAACCTGATCGGTGAACACGTCGATTACAACGACGGGTTCGTGCTGCCCCTGGCGATCGACCGCCGGGTCGTCATCGCCGGGCGCCCGGTGGACGGCAGCAAGGTCACCCTGGGATCAGCCTCGCAGCCCGAAAGGGTCGTGGTCGAGCTCGACGGCGCGCTGGTACCCGGCGAACCGGTTTGGGCCAACTACGTCAAAGGCGTGGTGGCGGAGTTCCAAAAACGGGGCATCTCGACACCGGGGTTCGAGGCCTGGGTCGTCACGGATCTCCCTCCCGGCGCAGGGCTGAGTAGCAGCGCGGCGCTGGAGGTCGCGACCGCCACGTTCCTTGAGGGCCTCACCGGAACGACCCTCGACCCCGCCGAGAAAGCGCGCCTCTGCCAGTCGGCCGAGCACGAGTTCGCGGGCGTCCCCTGTGGCTTGATGGACCAGTTCGCCTCCGTTTTTGGCCGGGCGGATCATGCTATCCTCCTTGATTGCCAGAACGATACGATCCAAGAATACGCGCGGCTCGAGCCGCGGTTCTCCATCCTCGTGGCCAATACCGGCGTGAAACATGCGTTGGCCGACGGGGAGTACGCCAAGCGCCGCGCCGAATGCACGGCGGCGCTCGAGGCGATCGGGGCCGCCACCTGGCGGGAGGTCACAGCGGGTGATCTCGTGGATCTCAGGGGTCACCTGCTCCGCCGCGCCCGCCACGTGGTCGGCGAGATCGACCGGGCGCGGGCGACGGCACGGGCGCTGTCGGACGGCGACTGGTCGACGGTCGGCGACCTGATGGCCGGGAGCCACCGCTCCCTGCGCGACGACTACGAGGTCAGCTGCGTGGAGCTCGACCTCATGGTCGCGCTGGCGGACGGCCAGCCCGGCGTCGTCGGCGCGCGCATGACCGGGGGAGGCTTCGGCGGATCCACCGTCACCCTGGTGCAGGAAGGGCAGGCCGAGGCGCTGGCCGAGCATCTCCGCTACCGCTACAAGGAGGAGACGAACATCGAC
>CAZKYJ010000152.1:0-8632 GCA_964556355.1 uncultured Verrucomicrobiales bacterium
CCCTGAAGACGATCTCGGAATCCGTCCTCCGCCAGCTCTATCCCGAAGCTTCAGGGATTTTCGAGCGCCGCTCCTGACGGGCGCGCCTAACGGCGGTAGTCGCGCATGTCGGCGCCGAACTGACGGTCATCCGGCAACTCGCACAAGAGTTCGTGGTATCCCGAGCCATCCCAGTAAATGATGGTCAGCCGCGGGATCGAAGAGAGGCGCCGGACGAAGAGATACTGGTCGACCGATTCGGTCCGATAGCCATCCAGGGCGACGATGATGTCGCCTGGGCCGATGGGAAAATACTTCAGCTTGAACGAGTTTTCGCGGAACTGGGCTCCCGATCGGGGAGGATCGGTGAACTCCGCGAGAGTGACCTTCGTGTAGGGTCCAGCCGGGGCGAAAATCCTGTCGCGCATCTCGGCGACCGCCATGCCGAACTCGTCGTCGTCGGCGAGATAGTCAGGGTGCCGGAGAACGAGATCGATCAGGGTGCCGTCATTTCCATAGCGATCCAGGATGGCATTACCCAGAGTGAACGCCCGGTCCAGGTCTCCGGCCAACTCGTAGAACTTGCTCGCCGTGGCCAATCCTTGGCGCGAGTAGACCTCGGCACCGAAGTCAGCGATTTCCTTGGCGGCTCTCGTATCGCCGATGGCGAGGTAGCGGTGCATAAGCCAGGACGACGTATTGGAGACCTGCACGATATTGGCGCTCCTTTCGTAGGAGTTCTCGTAGGCCTCTTGGGCGAGCTCCCACTGACCGCTGAGCACGAGGTGGTCGCCCAAAAGGTGCCAGCCACTGGGGTCGATCGTGCAGCGCTTCTCCATCCATTTTTCGTAGGTTCGCAAATCGTCGTTCTCGCGAGCCGCGTCCGCTGCGAAAGTGAGCGCATCTTCGTCGTAGTCCGCCGTCGTCCCGTAGGTCTCGGCGACCGCTTCCACGGTGGGGCCGCCCCTCCAGTTCTCCACGATTTCGTAGGCCGAGAACCGGTCGTAGGGTGCGATCGCATGGTAGGATTCCATCGAGCGCAACCAACTTCCGCGGATCGCGGGCAGGCGGGCGCGGTTGCTCACGTTGTAGGCCGTATCCGTGATCATCGGGTCCGTGAACCACTGCCCAGTCGAAGGGGGAGATCCCCGTCCGACATCGTCCAGTCCGTTCGAAAGTTCCGTCCAGAGGCGGGACGGGATGGCTTCGGGAATCGCATCCATCAGCGCGGCCGCCCGCCTCGCGGACTTTTCGAACCCTTTCGGGCTGTCGGCCCAGTACCAGCCGACAATGCGGAAGAGCGGGAGTGACTCGAACAGGGGGCGCGTCTCCGATTTCCATGTCCCCTCGTCGTCGGGAGAGTCCCACATCTCGCGGATATGGTAGAGGCTTTCGATCCCCAGGTGGCAGAGATGGCGCTCGTAGTAGCGCGCCCAGTCGCCGGGTGAAAGCACCGACACCGCGACTCTGGGCTCACGGCATGCCGTCTCGATCGCTTCTGCAACCTCTTCAAAACGGTCGCCCACGTTTTCGGGCGTGACGCCTTCGAGCCCCAGCGCTTCCGCAGCTTCCAGGGCGACGAAAACCAGCCCCGGTCCCATCACCAGATGACCGAGACCGACTCCCTGCGACTCTTCCGCGGCGATACAGAGGTAGGTGCCAGGGATGGTGGTTCCCTCCGAAATATGCTCGGTGAGCTGGTCGAAGGGCAAGTCGGGATCGGTACGGTCAGACTTCGCCCGGAGCCACTCGAACCGCTCCATCGGCGTGGCCGCGTCCAGCCGGTCGTCGAGCATGCGCCAGTCCGCCGTGATCCTCGTCCGCAAAACCCGCTCCCAGGCGGCCTCGGACTCGTCGGTCGGCGTCGTCGGCCACAGGGTCTGCAGGTTGGCCAGCGCCGTCACCTGCCGGCCCGCGAGGGCATCGAGGCCGATGTCCGCTAGGGCTCCATTCACCGATGGCGGAGATGATTCAGCCCGCAGCACCCCCGCCATCGCGAGGTGGGCGGTGACCTTACCGAGGGTCGCGCGGGTGTCATAGCACCATCCGGCGGCTTCTCGCAAGCCGAGCGCTACCAGAACGAGAGCCGCTTCCTCGTGTGCCGTGGCGTCACCGGGATTGGCTCGCAAGCGGGCGCCGACACTCGCGGCGGCAGCCGCCAGGGCGCCCGGGGAAGATTCGAGAAGGCCGACGCGGAGTGATGCGTCGGGCGGAGAGGCCGGACTGCCGCTCGCCAGCAACCGCCGGCAGAGCTCGTGGTAGGCCGGCGGTGACCATACGCACGGGGCGGGGGATAGCGCGATCGGTGCATCCATGCCCCTGGCCCCAACCTCGTAGCCCGTTGGTGACTTCGTGACGTCGAGCGCGCCGAACTCGGAAAACGACGCGATGTGCGTGGCGACCGTTGCGACGAGGTAGGCGGGCTCGTCGTCGAACGGGCCGGCCGGGTGACCACCGGCGGACGCGTGATCGGAAGAGGATCCCGACTTTCCTTCACAGGCCAACAGTGAAAGTGTGGCCGCCGTCGCTAGCGTCCACTGGGAAAGACTACGGGAAAGATTCACGGATGACCGGTGGGCGCACACTTGCCGTGCTGCAAACGGCGTTTGCCATGAGCCCCCGTCCCGCCGGTCGCCCGCGCGTTCCAAGCTATTGATCCCGGGTGACTTGGACGGATTTGGCTTCGCCGTACATCAGGTCATCAAGGGTGAGCCCGGTAAGTTTCTCGATCCCTTTGGCCAGCCGCCAAAGCGCGAAAATCATCAGGGCCATGAGCGGGAGGCCGATGACAAACCAGGTGAGCCAGGTCTGCGTGCCGACGGCTTCCATAAACTCCGTGGTGCCACCGACCGTGCCTTTCAGCAAGTGCATACTGATGAAAAAATTCGCGATCCCGCTGGCCAAGAGACCGGCGGCGAGAAGGAGCGAACTCCCGAAGAGCAGCCTCTCAAAAGCGGCGGTATGGCCGCCCTCTGCAAGTTTGCTTTCGACCTTCTTCGTGTCGAGCAAGTCAGGGTTCCAAAGGAGCAGCCGGATGAGCGGGCGCTTCGTGGCGTGTGTGATCAGAATTGCCGATCCGAAGACGACCGGGATGATCGCCTCTTTCAGGGCAAAGTAGAGAGGCTTCGATGGGAAAAGCCCCAGCGTGCCGGTGAGCAAGACGCTGACAAAACCGATCACCGCGAAAAAGCTTAGTTTTTTCCGCAGGACGGCGTCGTAGATGGCATAGCCGATCGGCAGGCTGATCGCGATGATCAGCGCCCAGAACGGCCCCAGGCGATCCTCCTTGCTCAGCTGGCTGAGAATGATCGCCGGCAGCGCGACGTTGAGCGCCAGCGAGACGAACGAATTCTCCTTCGGGGGCTGATGGGCTTCGGCGGTCTCGCTCACAGTGCGGTTAGACTGTCCCGTAGACCGACTTGCCAGTCGAGAGGAGGTCATCACAGGCCTCCTTGAGGCGTTCGCAGAGGCCGAGCTCGGCCTTCTTGAGGTAACCGCGAGGGTCGTAGAGTTTCTTGTCACCCACCTCGCCGTCGATCTTGAGAACGCCAGCGTAGTTACTGAGGATGTGGTCGGCGATCGGCCGCGTAAACGCATACTGCGTGTCCGTGTCGATATTCATCTTGACGACACCGTAGTCGAGGGTCTCGCGGATCTGCTTGAGTTCCGAGCCGGAGCCACCGTGGAACACGAGATCGAACTCGGCCTCCTTGCCGTATTTTGCCATCACCGCGTCCTGACCGCGCTTGAGAATGTCCGGACGGAGCTTGACGGCTCCGGGTTTGTAGGATCCGTGGACGTTCCCGAAAGTGGCGGCGAACAGGTAGCGCCACATCCCGTTGAGCGCCTCGTAAACGGCGAGCATGTCCTCGGGCGTGGTGTAGAGTTTGTCAGCCGGCTGGTCAGAATGATCGACGCCATCTTCCTCGCCGCCCACCACGCCGGCCTCGATCTCCAAGATGATCTCGTTCTCGGCGCAGAGGATGAGGAGCTCCTTCGAGAGCGCGATGTTCTCCTCGAGCGGCAGCTCGGAGGCATCGAGCATGTGGGATTGGAAAAGGTTCGGGCGCCCCTCGGCACGTCGCTTCGTCGTCTCCGCGATCAGCGGTTTGAGGAACGATTCCACTTTGCCCGGCTGGCAGTGGTCGGTGTGCAGCGCGATGAGGATGTCATATTTCTCCGAGAGGAAGTGGGCGGCCTCGGCGAGGACGATGGCTCCCGTTGCCATGTCGGCCACCGCGGTTCCGGATGCGAACTGGCCGCCACCGGTCGAAACCTGAATAATCCCGTCGGACTTCGCCTCGGAAAACGCTCGGAGCGCGCCGCTGAGTGTGGCGAGAGACGTGACGTTGATGGCCGGAAATGCGTAGCCCCCGTCCTGGGCGGCATCGAGCATGGCGGCATACTGTTTTGGAGTGGCGATAGGCATGTCGACTATCTAAACGGCCCGCTTGCTTTACGCAACCTTTGCGGCAGAGAGGGGTTCATTCGACTGAGCTACCATGACTTTCCGCCTCTCAATTCTCTCCGTCCTTGCTGCCGCCTGCACCATCCCGACCGCCTTCGGTGGCGACGACGATCGGGGGCGGCCGTCGGATCGTTCCGAGCGCGGAGAGCGCCCGGAGCGGTCGCCTCACGGAGAGAACCCCTTTGATGAGATGACGCCCGAGCAGCAGGAGCGCGTCCGTGCTGCGTTGAAACAAGTCTGGGACGATCCGGCGGTCCAAGAATCTCGCGAAAAGATGGCCGCCGCCGCCGCCGCTTATCGCGAATCGCTGAGAGACGCGATCGGCAAGACGGACCCCGAGATTCGCGATCTTCTGGACAAGGCTCTCCGGGACAAATTTCGCCGCGGCATGCGGGGGCACTCGGGGGATCGCGGACATCCCCTTGGGCTCCCGAAAATGGAGGACGTGCCCGAGGAATTTCGGGACCGACTCAAGGCGCTCTTCGATATCGCCGCACGGGATCCGGAACTCAAGGCACTGCGGGAGCGCCTCGGCAAGCCGGATGGCGACAGCGACGGTGGGGAGAGCGCCAAGCGTTCCTTCGAGCGCCTCCGTGAGCTCGTCGAAACCCACGACCCCGACCTCTGGCGGTTTTTCCGCCCACCCGGCGCCTCGGGTGACGAGAATCGCACAAAACGCGACTGAATCCGACCGGACTGATCCGCGTGATGCCACCGAATTTTTAATTCACGGAATAAATTTATTGCGGAGTCGGTATTTCTCGTCTACTTGATTGGCATGTGGGGAAGGCGAAGGATTCTGGGTGATCGGGGGAGCACGAATGTGTATCATGTTTACTCGAGGATCATCAATAGGGAGAAGTGGTTGGGTGACGGCGAACGGGAGACGTTTCAGCGATTTCTCCTGGCTCACGCGACGATGGCGGGAATCGAGGTGCTGACATTCGCGATCATGCCGAACCACTTTCATGCACTGCTTCGAGTTCCAGCGAAGGCGGAGGGCGAGGCGGGGCTGACGGACGAGGTATTCCTCGATCGCCTTGGTGCCGTCTACCGGGCGGGGGTGGTCGCCCGTGTGAGACAAGCTCTCGGGATGCTACGGGATTCCGGTGACAGCGATGGTGCCGAGCGGTTGCGGCGTCCCTATCTAGATCGGATGCACGATCTGTCGGTGTTCGTTAAGGAAGTGAAAGCCCGGTTTTCGCTCGACTACAACCGCGAGCGTGGCCGGTCTGGTCCGCTTTGGGAGGACCGGTTTCGGAGCGTGTTGCTGGAGGGCGACGATCCGGCACTGGTGCTGGTGGTGGCCACCTACATCGACCTCAACCCCTTGCGTGCCGGGCTGGTGACCGACCCGATAGACTACCGGCATTGTGGTTATGCTCGCGCGGCGGCAGGAAACCGAGAACGCCTGTCCAAGATTTCGGAGATGGTCGGGATCGGTCACGGCGATGGCGCGGATGCCTTGGCCCAGTATCGGATGCTCTTGTTCGGGCGGGCGTTGCCGTCCGAATCCCGGCAGAGAGCCGGGATCCCTGTCGAACGGGTGAGGGAGGTGATGGATTCGGGTGGGCATCTCCCCAAACTCCAGTTGCTCCGCTGCCGGCTCCGCTATCTGACCGATTCGCTCGCTCTCGGATCCGCGAGTTACTTGGAAGGGCTCTTTCCGGGAAAAGTAAAGTCGCCCAAGGACGGAGATTTTGGGAATCTGTCGGTGCTCCGCGAGCCGCGCGGGAGGACGATTTTCGAAGGGGGAGTTCCTGATCAGTCCTAGCGGACGAGCGTGCCTTCCACGACGCCGAGTCGGGAATCGGCGTCGAGTTGTGAGTGGAGCCTTTCACCGGTTCGCCGGCCCGCCAAGAGGTCCTGATATCTCGCGATTAGCTCCACGGCGTCCATTTTTGTCTCGGATAGAAGCTCCAGCCGGAAATTCGAGAACCCAGCGGCGACGAGGCTCGAGAAATAGCGGGCGCCCGTTTGCGCTTGTCCACGGAAGAGGGTGTTGCGGCAACCCACGTCGGCCTTGAGGACATGGAGCTGACCGACCCTATCGCGCAACTGGACGACGTGTCGCTCACAGGGCCGCCCGCAATCGCGGTAGTCGTGACCGTCGCTCAGGAAAGCGCAGAACACGCAGTGCTCCATATGGAACATCGGCATGTGCTGGTGGAGTGTGATCTCGAGCCAATCGGTCGGGGTGGTCGCAGCGAGGTCGAGAACCTGGCCGATGTTGAGGTCGTACGAGACGGTGAGGCGCCCGAGACCCGCCTCGTTCTTGAGGATGGCGGCGGTGATCGGATTGGCTACGTTGAGAGAAAAATCGCCGACGGTGGCGAAGTGCGGGCGTTGGCTCAGGTAGTCGATCGCACCGAGGTTGCGCACCAAGATGCCATCCGGCGCGGCCCGGTCGATGAGTTTGAAGTAGCCTGCTTCCCCCGGTTTCTGGATGCGCGGGGTCGCAAGGAACACCGCCGTATCCGGCCTGGAGCCCCGTATTCGCTCGACGACCTCCCTGTAGAGGCGGATGTCTTCGAAATCGGCATAGATGGTCGAGACCCCAGATTCGACAGCGGCGTCGATCTGATCCATCGAGCGGGCGAGAACGGACAGGCCGGGTGCGGCGCCGCGGTCCTTCGGCACCTCCGGGAGGATGCTGGGGAGCGTGGAGCGCTGGATATCGCCCCGGCGGTTGACGAGAGCCTCGACGGCGGCGCGGCGGACGGCGTTCAATGCGGAAACGGGTAGCGAAAGGCCGGGCGAAAGGGTGTTCTCCACGGACTCGAGGCGATAGGGCGTACCTCCCAGCTTGCCGAGCTGCCGTTTCAATACGGCATCGTCGAGCGATTTCTGGGTCGCCGCTGCCAGCTGGGGTGTCGACTCGATGCGAATGCCACGTCCGACGATCTCGAGTACCAGCGGACTTCCAACCCGCCCGGAGATGCGAAAACTCACAGGGCAGAGCCGGTCGGCAGGCGGCGAGAGGCGCCCTTTGAAGGTGTCGCGAAGCTCCCGCTCGAGGGCGGGATCCGAGGTTTTCCAAACCCGGTTCCCCGGGGCAATGCGGCGGCAATCCACCCGGCTTCGGCGGTCGAGAATGTAGCGGGAGCCGTCGACGTGGAACACGCGCCCGCCTTGCTCGTCGTTGGTGTCCTCGCCGGTATCGAAGACAATCCCGTCACCGTCGTTGACCGGGATCGCGGGGGCTTCGATCTCCACCCATCCGTTCCCGATTTTCGAGATGGTTCCGACGAAGGCACCCCGCTTCTTGGCATAGCGGCCATGGGTGAGCCGAGGGTGGTCGGCACCGGCCAACCACCCCGTAGAGAGCCCCCGCGAGAATGTCATCTCGAGGGCGTAGCGGTCGTCTCCCGATACCTGGTCTTGGTGGGTTCCCATCGCCGCGTCGAGCGCCTTGCGGTAGGCGCGGGTCACGGCCGCAACGTACTCGGCGGATTTGAGCCGGCCTTCGATCTTGAACGAGATGATTCCCGCCTCCACGAGCTCCGGGACGAGGTCGATGGCGGCGAGGTCTTGGGGAGAAAGCAAGTAGCGCTGGTCGCCGAGGTTCCGGGTCTCGCCGTCCACGACCAGTTCGTAGGGCATCCGGCAGGCCTGGGCACATTCGCCGCGATTGGCCGAACGCTGCCCGAGCGACTCGCTCGTGAGGCACTGTCCGGAGTAGGCGACACAGAGTGCTCCGTGGACGAAAACTTCCAGCGGCGGAGTGGCTCCGAAACGCTTCAGCTCCCGGATCGAGAGCTCTCGCGCGAGGACCGCACGGTCGAGGCCGATCGTCCGTTCGATGAAGGCGAGCCCTTCGGGTGAAGTGATCGTCATCTGGGTGGAGGCGTGCAGTTCCAACGTGGGAGCCATCTCCCGAACCATGCGGGCAAGGCCGAGGTCTTGGACGATGACGGCATCGACCTGGGCCGATTCGAGGCGAGCGAGCTGATCCGCAGCCGCTTCAAGTTCGCCGGCGAATATGAGTGTATTGAATGCCACGAAGCCCCGGACGCCATGGGCGTGGAGGAAGCGCATGAGTTCGGGAAGGTCTTTGCCCGTGAAGTTGTCGGCGCGCAACCGGGCGTTGAACTTCGGCATCCCGAAATAGATGGCATCGGCTCCGTTGGGCACGGCGGCGCGCGCGCACTCCCAGTTGCCTGCGGGCGAGAGGAGTTCCGGGCG
>CAZKYJ010000153.1:0-8614 GCA_964556355.1 uncultured Verrucomicrobiales bacterium
CCCCGACGACACCCTCCGGCTCATCGACGCCGAGGACGGCACGCCACTCTGGACCGTCCGGTTCGGCAACTCGGTTCGTACCGTCCACTTTTCGCACGACGGGACCCGCGTCATCGGCGCATCCGACGACCACACCGTGCGCACCCTCGTCACCGAGACCGGCGATCTTCTCTGGCGTTCGACCTTCGACGAATCCGTCCAGGCGCTCGCGGTTTCCGCTGACGGCGCGCTCGTCGCCGCAGGCTCGCGGGACCGCAGCCTGCGCCTGCTCGACGGAGCCACCGGCAAGACCTTGGGCGGTTTCACCTTCGCCGCCCCCGTCAACACGGTCGCGTTCTCATTGGACGGTACCCGGGTCGCCGCCGGCTCGTCGGACCGGACGTTGCGCGTCTTCGACGTCGCCCATCTCCGCGAGGCGCTCACCATGGACACCGCCCTCGTCCTGGCTTTCCTCAACTACCAGTCCGGCAGCACGTTCGACGAACTCGGCAGGATCGGATCCGTCTCGGGAATGCAGCTCGACGAGGTGAACGTCCATCTTCGCAAGCACCTCAGCTCGGATGCCATGACCCCCCTGCTCGATATCCTCCGCTGGAAATACGCCCACCCGTTGCACCGGACCATCACTCCGCGATCCCCCACTCTCCTCCGCGATCACATCAGCGAAGTCCTCCGCTCGGCCGGCAATGAGGAGTCGATCGTTCCGGCCCACAATCGCGCCCCGTGGCACCCCCTCGCCCCGGCCGCCCTCGCCCGACTCGGCCCCGACGAACCCGCCCGATCGCGGCAGCTCTGCCAGCTCACGTTCACCCGGTTGACCGAGGCCGATCCCGGGGTCTGGGGAGCCGGCAATCTCGCGGAGGACGCCGCCCACGCGGCGAATTGGATGGAGGAACTCGGCTTTCCGGATCTCGCCAGGGCGACTTCGCAGCTCGCGGAGGAACTGGGGTCGCTGGAATAGGCGGTGATCCGAGATCCCCCCGTCACCCTGGCGCTCGTGATCGTCGGGATTGGTGTTGCCGGCGCGGCCACCGGGGCGAGCGCGCCAGCTCGGCGCCGCGGGCGCTCGACGACCACTAGCGGAAGGGAAGCTATGAATCGGGCCGCTTGCGCACCGCGAGATACACCTGCCCGACAACCAGCGGGACAAGGCTCATCCCGAACACCACGGCCCACGCGGCGGGCTCCAGCGGCCGGGCGGGGAGCACCCCGGATACCCCAGGCAGGTAGAGCGCGGCCACGAGGAGGGCGGCGCACCCGGCGAGGGCCGCCCAGATCCACGGGTTCCGGGTGACGGCATTCGTCCACAGCGAGGATTCCCGCTCGCGCAGGTTGAAGACGAACCAGAGCTTGGCGAATCCGAGGGTCAGGAACGAGACGGTGGTGGCGGCGGCCGGATCCATCCCCAGCGGACCGGTCGCGATAAGCAGCGCCGCCAGCACGACCGCCGCGAGGACGAGTGCCCAGATTCCGACCTGCCACCAGTGGCTGCGCTCGAGAATCTTCTCCCCGGAGGGGCGCGGCGGCTCGTCCATGACACCCGCGCCCCCCTTGCCGACGCCGAGGGCGAGAGCAGGAAATACGTCGGTCAGCATGTTGAGGAAAAGGATCTGCATGGCGGTGAGCGGGATGGGGATCGGCGCGACCGACCCGACCGCCACGGCGATGATCTCGGCCACGTTGGTGCAGAGCATGAAAAGGATCGATTTGCGGATGTTCCCGAAGATGACACGCCCCTGCTCGATGGCCGCCACGATGGACGAGAAGGCGTCGTCCCGCAGCACCATGTCGGCGGCCTCTTTCGCCGCGTCGGTCCCCCGTTTGCCCATGGCGATCCCGATGTCGGCCTTCTTCAATGCCGGCGCGTCATTCACCCCGTCGCCGGTCATGGCCACGGTTTCACCGCGCTCTTGGAAGGCCCCGACGAGGTCGAGCTTCTGCTCGGGCGTGACCCGCGCGAAGACCGCCGTTTCGTCCATCAGGCCATCGTCGGAAGCAGCGGAATCGGACTCCTCCAGCTCCGTCCCCGTGCGGGTCTTCATGTCCCGGCCGCGGGCGTCTTCCGAGAGCTTGAGCTCGGCACCGATCGCCCGCGCGGTCTCCGGTTGGTCGCCGGTGACCATGACCACGCGGATGCCCGCGCGCCGGCACTGCTCGAGGGCATCGCCCACGTCCTCGCGCGGCGGGTCGACCAGCCCGACAAGCCCGAGGAACTCGAGGTCTTCGTAGGGTGGTTCCTCGGGCGAAACCGATTCCTTCCCGGCGAACCCGAGAACGCGCAGACCCTCGGATGCCAGCTTCTCCGCACGTCCCACCCATTCGTCCGCGCCGGCCGCGCCGAGCTCCGAGCAGCTTTCCACGACGGAGTCGGGTGCCCCTTTGACCGCATACCGAAAGCGGTCACCCTCCAGATGGTGGACCGTCGCCATCATCATGGTCTCGCGGTCGAACGGGATCTCGCTCTTCTCCGGGCTTCGCTCGAGGAGCGCCCCCCGGGTGAACCCCCGGTCCTTTCCCGCGGCGAGCAGCGCCAGCTCCATCGGGTCGCCGGTCTATTCCTCGAGATCGGCGTTGTTGCAGAGTACGCCGACCTCCAGGAGGCGTACCACCCCATCGCCCTCACCGTCGCCACCGCCGGCCGCCAGGTCGACTTCCTCCCCGTCGGCCAGGACGAGGCGCGCCACGGTCATCTTGTTCTGGGTAAGCGTCCCGGTCTTGTCGGTGAGGATGATGCGGGTGGCCCCGAGGGTTTCCACCGCCGTCAGGCGGTTGACCACCGCGTTCCGCTTGGCCATCAGCCACATGCCCCGAGCCAGCGCGATCGTCGCCACGATGGGGAGACCCTCCGGGATGGCGGCGACGCCGAGCGCGAGGCTCGTCTCGATCACTTTCCGGGTCTCCTCCCCGGCGAGAAACCCGAGAACTGCGACCACCGCGGCCAGCGCCACGGTGATCCACGCCAACCGGCGCCCGAGCCCGTCGAGCTGCTGCTGGAGCGGCGTGTCCATGCTTTCCGCCTCTTGTGCCTGGCGGGCGATCTTGCCCAGTTCGGTGGCCATCCCGGTCGCGACGACGACCGCCACCGCCGTGCCGTCGGACACGGTGGTTCCCTTGAAAACCATCGGCGTCCGATCGGCCAGCGGCGTCTCCGGGTCGTCCACCGGATCAGGGGCTTTGGCCACCGGCACGGACTCTCCGGTCAGCGCGGACTCGTCCACACGCAGGTCGTCGGTCGCCACCACGCGCGCGTCCGCGGGGACGAGCTGCCCGCCGACGACGAGAAGGATATCGCCGGGCACCAGCTCGGCCGTCGGCACCGCCTTCTCCTCGCCGCCCCTGCGCACCCGCGCCTCGGTCTCCCCCAGCTGCTGCAGCGCCTCCATCGTCCGGAGGGCTTTCCACTCGGAGACGAAGCCGATCGCCGTGTTGACGAGAACCACGACGGCCACGGCGATCGTTTCTGGCCATTCTTGGAAGGCGGCCGCCAGCACCCCCGCTGCCACCAGGATCAGGATGACGATGCTCTTGAACTGCCCGAGCAGTACCGTCCAAGCGCTGGTTCGCTTCCCTTTGGCGATGCGGTTCTCCCCGTACTCCTCCAAGCGGTCGCGTGCCTGCTCCGTCGAAAGTCCATTTTCTGGATCGGTGCCCAGGCGCTGCAAAACGGCCTCGACCGCATCCGTGTGGCTGGGTTCTGTGTCCGGGGTTGCCGTGTCGGTGCTCATGAGAAGAATCGGCTGATCACGATCCAGAACGCTCCCGTGGTGAACGCCACCCCCAAGAGGGTGAGCAGCCCGTCATGGGTGATGAGGGAGAGCCCGAAAAGCGCGATGGCTGCGCCGGCCAAACTGGCGAGGAACGGGATCGGCTCGAGCGGCGGCATGGTGGCCGCCACGCAGATGCAGAGGACCGCCACCCCGTAGCAGCCCGTTCGCCGCGTGAGGAACGTCAGGCGCGGACGTAGGACGCGGTCGATCCATCCGGCGGGCTTGCGGAGATATCCCAGTGCCCTGGAAAACCTCTTCCCCGATACGCCCCGGCGTTCGACCCATCCGGGAATCCAGAAATGGTCGCGTCCCCCGAGCAGCTGCCCGGCGATCAGGACGACGATCACCGCCACCGTGGTCGGCATGCCCGGGATTCCGCTCAGCGGCGATACCGCGATGAGGCCCGCCAACAGTAGGAGCGGCCCGAACGAGCGCCGCCCGACGGCATCCATCATCGAGCCGACCGTCACTCGTTCGGATCCCCCAGCCTCGTCATCCAAGAGGTCGATCAGCTCCCCGAGCGATCCCGGGTTCGGTTCTTGAGCTTCGCTTTCCATTTCGGTTTCGGCGGCGCCCCGCGGTCCGCCAGCCTCCCCCAAGATTCGTTTCCCGGCCGCCCAGAGACGTGCTGAATCTCTCGAAATTCCAGCTACGGTGGGGAAGTTTAGGTATCATGTCATCGCATTTTTGCCTGCTCGTCGCTTTCCTTTTCGTTTCGCTGCTCCCCGCCGCCTCGCCCGCCGCCGGCCGGCGTCCGAATATTCTTTTCGCCATCGCCGATGACCAGTCTTTCCCCCACGCGGGCGCCTACGGCACCGCCTGGGTCGAGACCCCCGGCTTTGACCGCGTGGCACGCGAGGGCGTCCTCTTCACCCGCTGTTACACGCCGAATGCCAAGTGCGCGCCGTCCCGCTCGTGCATCGTCACCGGACGGAACCCGTGGCAGCTCGAGGAGGCAGCGAACCACTACCCGAACTTCCCCGCCAAGTTCAAAACCTACACCGAGGCGCTGGGCGAGAACGGCTACTTCGTCGGGAAAACCGGGAAGGGCTGGGGTCCCGGGTTCGCCGGCACCCACCCGGACGGCTCGAACCGCCAGCTCGTCGGCCCGGGATTCGACCGGCGGAAGGCCAAACCGCCCACCTCCGCCATCTCCAACAACGACTACGCCGCCAACTTCGACGACTTCCTCGCCGCCGCCCCCGAGGGCGAGCCCTGGTGCTTCTGGTACGGCGCGACCGAGCCCCACCGCGCCTACGAGTACGGATCCGGCGTGGCGATCGGGGGAAAATCGCTCGACCAGATCGACGCCGTCCCCAAATTCTGGCCGGACAACGAGACCGTCCGCAATGACATGCTCGACTACGCGTTGGAGATCGAGCACTTCGACGCCCACCTGGTGCGCATGTTAGATAAGCTCGCCACAGAGGGCCTACTGGCCAACACCCTCGTGGTGGTCACCGCCGACAACGGCATGCCCTTCCCTCGGGTGAAGGGCTCGGAGTACGAGATGTCCAACCATCTCCCGCTCGCCGTCATGTGGCCAGAGGGGATCACCCGCCCCGGGCGGGTCGTCGATGACTACGTCAGCTTCATCGATTTCGCCCCCACCTTTTTGGAGGTGGCCGGGCTGACCACCGAGACCGCCGGCATGCAGCCCAGCCCGGGGCACAGCCTCAGCGATATCTTCCGATCCGAACGCTCCGGCACCGTCAACCCCGAGCGCGATCACGTCCTCATCGGCAAAGAGCGCCACGACATCGGGCGCCCCCACGACTGGGGCTACCCCATCCGCGGGATTGTCAGGGACAACACGCTCTTCCTACGCAACTACGAAACCGGCCGCTGGCCACAGGGCAACCCCGAGACCGGCTATCTCAACACCGACGGCGGCGCCACGAAGACCGTCGTCCTCGAAGGGCGCCAAGAACCGGCCACCAGCCGCTTCTGGGAGCTCTGCTTCGGCAAGCGTCCCGCCGCCGAAATGTTCGCCTTGGGCGACGATTCCGACTGCGTCACCAACGTCGCCAACGATCCCGCCTTCGCCGAGAGGCGCGCCGCCATGGAAGAACAGATGGTCGCCGAGCTCACCGCCCAGGGCGACCCGCGGATGTCCGGCAAGGGGAGGATCTTCGACGAGTATCTCTATTCAGACCCGAGAATGCGCGACTTCCACGGGCGCTACATGAACGGCGAACCCCTCAAGGCGGGCTGGGTCAGCCCCACCGACTTCGAAAAGGAGCCGCTGGAGTAGCGGGGGCAGCAGGGGCACGGGGCGGACATCGCTTCGGCCCACGCGCGCCCGGGGCTAGACCCTCAGCGATCCGCGGAAGCCTCGCGCGGCGTAGTACGACTGGGCGCCATTGTGGTAGACGAAGACCCGGCCGAAGCGACGGTCGCCGAACAGGGCGCCCCCGAGCGCGCGGATGCCGGGAGGCGTCATCACCCAGCTCGATGTCTTCCGGTCGAACTCGCCGAGATCCTGCAGCTTGCGGTAGCCGTCCTCCGACAGGAGAGCGATGCCCATGGCCGCCGCCATATCGAGGGCGCTCGTTCCGGGCCGGTGCGCCTTCCGCGACTCGAGTCCTTCGCGGTCGTAGCAGACACTCCTGCGGCCAAGTGGGGATTCGGTCGAACAATCGAAGAAGAGGTACTCGCCGGTAGCTGCGTCGCGGCCGACGACATCTGGTTCGCCTCCGGATTTCTCCATCTCCTCGAGCGTCCGCAATTTGTCCGGTGACGCTGCGAGCCTGGAGGCAAGCCTCGCCCACCCGAGACCTCGATGGCGATCCGTGTTCGCCTCGAAACGGCATTTCAATACCCCGAGCAGCCCCTCGCGCTCAGCCGGTGACAGTTCCTTGTTTACCTTGCTCATGTCCTGTTGTGCGCCTGACTGATAGTCGGGTTGGTCACGCTACTATCGAACGGCGATCCCCGACGAATAATTTCCGCTGGAGAAACTCGTGTAACTTTCCTCCCCCGATGTGTCATCTCTGATCGTGAGACCGCCGACTTTGTTCTTGTTCCTTTTGCTGGCGACCGCGCCCGCCCCGTCGTGGGGCGCGCTCGATCTCGACGGCAACGGCCTGGGCGACTTCTGGGAACAGCAGTACGGCGCGTCAAGTCTGCTGCCCGGTGACGACGCCGACGGCGATGGCGACACGAACCAGGCCGAGAGCGTGCTCGGGAGCGACCCATTCGATCCCGGTGACGGCGCCGGCCCGGTCGAACTCGCGCTCGAAGGCGCCGTGACGGTCCGCTGGACTGGCCGATCGCACTTGCGCTACCAGATCGAGACGGACGACGCACTGGGTTCTGGCGGCTGGACGGCCACCGGTGAACCCATCGAAGGAACCGATGGTGAGATGAGCGCCGAGCTTCCCGACCCGTCCCCCGGTCGCCTTTTCGTCCGCGTCGTGGCGACGGGGAAGGACGCGGATCGTGACGGGCTCAGCGCGTGGGAAGAGGGTTTGCTGGGATTTGACGACGGAGGCGCGGGCTCCGGCGACGCCGCGGCGGCGGTCGCGCTCCTCACGGGGGGCGGCACCGTGCCGCCCCCCGAGGCCGCGCGCTTTCTCAAGCAGGCGACCTTCGGCGGCAGCTACGAGGCGATCATGGCCGTGGCGGCCACGGGATTGCCGGACTGGATCGATGCCCAGATGGCGCTGGCGCCCGGCTACCACCAACCGGCACTGGACGCCATTGCGGAAGCGGGCGGCACGCCCGTGCTCTTCGACCGGCGCTCGGAATGGTGGCGCCTGGCCATGACCTCTCCGGATGCCCTGCGGCAGCGGGTCGCCCTCGCGCTGAGTGAGATTCTGGTCATCTCCGACAGCGGCGACCTCGACAACCTCCCCCAGCTCGTGGCGAACTACTACGATCTCCTGCTCGATCACTCGTTTGGCAACTACCGCGATCTCCTGCTCGGGGTGACCCGGCACGTCGCCATGGGCGTCTTCCTCAGCCATCTCCGGAACCGTCGGTCGGACCCCGCTCTTGGCCGCTTCCCCGACGAGAACTACGCCCGCGAAATCCAGCAGCTTTTTTCCATCGGGCTCTTCGAACTAAACCAGGATGGCACCCGCGTCCTCGACCAAGCGGGGCGGCCGGTCCCCACCTACGGGAACTTCGAGATCACCGAGTTCGCCAAGGTGTTCACGGGTTTCGGGTTCGCCGCCGTGGGGGACGAGGAGCCAGACTTTTTCTTCGGCACGCCGAACGGGTTCGATCCCATGCACATGTTCGAGGCCGAGCACGAACCGGGAGAGAAGTTCCTGCTCAACGGCACCGTCCTCCCCGACGGCCAGCCGGGCCTGACCGATGTCGAGGACGCCATCGACAACCTCTTCCACCACCCGAACACCGGCCCGTTCATCGGGCGGCTGCTCATCCAACGCCTCGTCAAATCGAACCCCAGCCCGGACTACATCTTTCGCGTGGCGGGCGTTTTCGCCGACGACGGTAGCGGCACGCGCGGAAACCTCGGCGCCGTCGTCAGGGCCATCCTCCTCGACCCCGAGGCGCGCGAGCCACGCTGGCGCGACGACCCCGGCCACGGGATGGTGCGCGAACCGTTCCTCCGCTTCGTCGGGCTGGCGCGCGCCTTCGACGCCGCCAACGCGTCCGGCACCTATCCCACCGGCGATTTTTCGCGGCTCGAACCACTCGGCCAGCGCCCGCTCAGCTCACCCAGCGTCTTCAATTTCTTCAGCCCCAACCACCAGCCGGCCGGGGAGATCGCCGACGCCGATCTCGTCGCCCCCGAACTGGAGATCACCACCGCCGTCACCGTCGTCGGCTATGCCAACCTGATGAGCGCGGCGCTTTTCACCGGGTTCATGGAGTTC
>CAZKYJ010000154.1:0-8605 GCA_964556355.1 uncultured Verrucomicrobiales bacterium
TGACCTCACGACGGTCCAGAACGAGACGCAATCCGAGGTAGGGTCGCGCGCGGGTCGCGCCGGTGACCTGGACGACGGTGGGGACGTGCACCGAGGTCAGGAGGTAGTGGTGCGGGTCGTAGTCGTAGGTTTCGTCCCCCATCTGCACCCGCTTCGATCCCTGGGCGATGAGGCACACGCTCGGCTCGTAGACCCCACAGATCGGCCCCGTTGTTGCCGGGCGGCGAAAGAGTGCCAGCCCGGGGACGGCGGTGGTGTGAAGCTCTCCCTGATCGGTCAATCGGGCAATCCGCGCCGCCAGGCTGCGGATCGCCTCCTTGAAAAGCCCGTCACTGTTATTGCTGGAACCCTGAGAATTCTCCATCGGATGTCAGAACCGCTTGCCGTCCACCATCTTCGCCCGTTTTTGCCCAATTTCTCGAATTCTTGCGCGATCTCGGAGAATTGGGCAATCATCGGGCAGGATCGTTCTACCCGGTTCGCCGGTGATTGCCTACGGTGGACGACACCGCGAATCCCGGTGACGACGCCACGGCACCACCGTTTCAAGATCTCCACCCTAACCAACCAACAGTCACCGAACGATAGACGCCATGAACAAGACCAAAGCCTACTCCGCCGCCAGTGCCAGCTCGCCGTTGGCATCCGATACCATCCCGCGCCGCGAGCCCACCGCGGGCGATGTAAAGATCGACATCCTCCACTGCGGCGTCTGTCACTCCGACCTGCACCACGCCCGCGACGAATGGCGCGAGGTGATGCCCACCGTTTACCCCTGCGTCCCCGGTCACGAGATCGTCGGGCGCGTCGTCTCCGTCGGTTCCGATGTCAGCACGTTCAAACCCGGCGACACGGTCGGGGTCGGCTGCCTCGTGGGTTCCGACCACAGCTGCCCGAACTGCCAGGATGGGCTCGAGCAGTATTGCCCGAACATGGTGCTCACCTACGGTTCACCGGACGCGCACGGGACCGCGCCGGTCACCTACGGCGGCTACTCCGACAGCATCGTGGTGGACGAGCGCTTCGTGCTGCGCATCCCCGACGGGATCGACCTCGCGGGCGCCGCGCCGCTGCTCTGTGCGGGCATCACCACCTATTCGCCGCTGCGGCACTGGAACGTCGGGGCGGGCAAGAAGGTCGGCATCGTCGGCCTTGGCGGTCTCGGCCACATGGGGGTGAAATTCGCCCACGCGTTTGGCGCGCACACCGTCCTGTTCACCACCTCCCCGGACAAGACCGAGGATGCGCTGCGGCTCGGCGCCGACGAGGTCGTCATCTCCAAGGACGGGGACGCGATGGGCAAGCACGCCGGCAGCTTCGATTTCATCCTCGACTGCGTGGCCGCCCCGCATGACATCAATGCCTACATCCACCTGCTCGCGCGGGACGGCAACATCACGATGGTCGGCGCGCCGGACAAGCCGCTTTCCGTCGGCGTATTCGGCCTGATCTTCGGACGGCGCAGCTTCTCCGGTTCGGCCATCGGCGGCATCGCCGAGACCCAGGAGATGCTCGATTTCTGCGGCGAACACGGGATCACCGCCGACATCGAACCGATCGCCATCCAGCAGATCAACGAGGCCTACGAGCGGATGCTAAAGAGCGACGTGAAGTACCGCTTCTGCATCGATATGGCGTCGCTGAAAGACGGGTGAACTGCGCCGCCTCGCGGCAGAATACCGCTGCGCGGAGCCCCGCGGGTGCGGCCGGTCTGTGTCTCCGAAAGATTTCCCGCTACCAGGCCTTCTCCACGTCGAACTCGCCGACTTTGCGGTGGGGAAGCCAGATGAGGCCGAGCGCTTTGACCACGATGTCCTTTTTGTAGGGGCGCAGGGCGACGGTCTCTACCGGCTCGACCGTGGGATCGAGGCTGTCGTCGATCTTGTCGAGATCCCGGTAGCGTTCGGCCTGGAGTTCCTTCACCTCGGACTCGAGTTCTTCGAGGTTCTCCTCGGCCTGCTCGACGTCCTCTGCCTGCTCGCGTGCGCGGCCGAACCCCCGCATGGCCGAGCGGCCACGGCTGATGTTGCCGACGCTCATCTTCTTTCGCCCCAACAAGACCCCAAAGATGGCGGACCCCACGGCGGCGAGGGTGTCCATCTTCGCGCTAGAGGCCTGGGATTTCTCCCTGGCCAGCCGTTCCTTCGCCCGGCCGATAGCGGCCTCGAGCTTTTCCTCTTTTTTCGCGTAGTCCTCGCGGAGTTCGTCCATGAGCTGGTCACGCTTTTCGCGGGCGACCTGGTCGAGGCGCTGGCGGAAGTCGGCCTCGGTCTCGCCGACCATCGAGTAGGCCTCAAGCGACGGGCAGTGGAGGATGTCGAAGCCACCATGGCGGTAGACGTGGTCTTCGAAATCGTCTTCCCACTGCTTGTAGTTGCGGGTCTGGATGGCCTCGGCCGGGAGTTTCTCGTAGCCCGCGCCGGCGTACTCCGGCGTGCTGACCACATGGCGCAAACCGGATTCAAGGTCGGCAGCGCCCTCGAAATCGATCTGCCCGCCGACCGAAAACCGCTGGACCTGCACGTGCTTGGCCACGTCTTCGATGCCCGATTTCTTGTCGCTGACGTGCGCCTCGGCGGCGCGGATGACCCCCGGCAGATAGACGACCTCTTCCTCGTGGAGCGGCGTGGACGAGCGCAGGAAATACTCGTCGATCCCCCGCGGCACGGCCGGTTTCGCTCTGTCCGCGCCCGACCCGGCCACCGGGGACTCCGTCGCCGGGGCGGGCAGCGCCTCCTTGATCGGATCCATCAGCGACTTGATCTGCCGCTTGGTGAGCGGGCCGCGCAGGTAGCTCATGCACCAGCGCACGTGGAAGGTGACGGGCACGTCCTCGTGCACGTTATTGAGGAGGAAGACCCGGCTGCCGAGACCGGCCAGCGTCCGCTCCATGGCCGCCTTGTCGAAACCGGCCCCCTGGGTTCCCGCCGCGCCCTCGAGGCCCTCGAGGACGCGCATCTTGTCCCGCTCGGTCTGGAGCCTGCCGAGGAACCAAGTGCCGATGTTGGAGAGCGCCTTGTAGTCGAGATCGACGGGGTTTTGCGTGGCCAGGAGGACGCCGAAACCGAAGGCGCGCGCCTGCTTGAGGAGCGTCATCATCGGCTTTTTGCTCGGCGGGTTGGCCGTGGGCGGGAGGTAGCCGAAGATCTCGTCCATGTAGAGCAGCGCCCGCAGGCTGGTGGTGCCGCTCTGCCCCCGCATCCAGCCGAGCGACTGGTTGAGCAACAGGCTGACAAAGAACATCCGCTCGCTGTCGGCCAGGTGGGCGATGGAGAAAATCGTCACCCGCGGTTTGCCGTCTTCGCGGTAGAGCATCTTCCCGACGTCCAGCGCCTCGCCCTCCAACCAGGTGGCAAACCCGGGGGCGGCCAGCAGGTTATTCATCTGCATGGACAGCTCGTAGCGGTCTTTCTCCGGGTAGAACGACTCCACGTCCAGCACACCGACCTGGGTGAAGGACGGCTGCTGGATCTGCCTGACGAGAGCGGCCAGGTCGAGGTTGCGCCCGTCCCGCCAGACCGTCCCGAAAATCGTCGAGAGCAGGATATGCTCGCGGCTGCGGATCGGGTCGGCATCGATTCCCAGCAGGGCCAGCAGACTCGTCACCGTGCTCTCGATCCGGTCGCCGAGCAGCTCGCTGTCGTCGAGGATCTCGAACGGTGGCGCCTGCAACGAGCTGAGGATGGAGACCGGGATGCCCGCGTTGCTCCCGGGGGTGTAGACGGTGACATCGAGCTTTTCCTTGAGGTCGCCCATGCGCTCGGTGCCCTGGCCCCACTCGCCGAGCCCCTTCTTCCAGAGGTCGGCCTGGGATTGCGCGAACGCCTCTGGGGTCGCCCCCTTTTTACGCGCGTCGTCCTCGTTGATCCACGGGCGGAAGTCTTCGCCGCGCAGTTTTGGAAAAGTCAGCATGAGGTTCGCGATGTCCCCTTTCGGATCGATGATCAGCGCGGGGATGCCGTCCATCGCCGCCTCCTCTAGCATGGCCAGGCAGAGCCCGGTTTTCCCGCTTCCCGTCATGCCGAGGACCACCCCGTGGGTGACGAGGTCCTTGCTGTCGTACAGGACCAAGTCGTCGCCGATGCTGCGCGATTCCTGGTCGTAGCCCTTCCCGAGGTAGAAGGCTCCGGGAAGCTCGTAGTCGGCGCGCGCGTTGCTCATGGTGCCGCATGCTTGCCCATGCGGAACGGGCGGTCAACGGGAACCCTCGGCACCCCGCTCCCCCGTCCGCCGCGGGCCGACGCCACCCCTCGAAGGATGCCGCCCAGCGTTGATCCCGAAAATTATTTTGGCTTGTGGCAAGAAATGAACGTTGTTGTTCTCGATCAGACTTGATCCCTCAAACTGGTATCCCAAACCCCGCTCTTCATGAAACTATTCTCCCCTCTCTCCCGCCTCCTGCTAGCGGCAACTTTGGTCGGCGCCGCCCTTCCTGCCGCCGCCCTCGCCCAGGGGCAGCAAGAGTTCGTCGTCAATACGTTCTCCAGTATCGAGAATCGGAAACAGGTTCAGAACAATGGGGTTCCCGCGATTATGCGCGTGAATATCGACGAGCCCGGATCCGCCCCTCTCGTTCTAATCAGCACGGACGTCACCACTGGCATGCCGCAAAGTATCGTCGTCAATGTTACGCCCCCGGAAGGGCCGACGATCCTCATCACGGTCCAGCAGGCCGACACCACCAACGGCTACCAGCTGAACTTCGTCCCCATCCCCGAATTCGCAGGAATCCCGGTGCGCGGACGGTGGATGATCGAGGTGACCAGCGAACGTGCCGACGCTCTTGTCCCCGAGTTCCTGAACTCGTTTTCGGTCACCCTGGTGCGCCCCGGCGTCAATGGGGTTCCCTTCGTGAACCTGATCGATTCGTTCACCAACACTGCGAATGACTCGTTCAACGCGTTCGCCGCCGGGGGCGACACCCTCCGGGCGCTCGCCTCGTTGTTCTACTACTACGCTTTCGTCAGCTTCTACCAGGGCGAGCTCGACCAGAGCCCCCCGAACCGGGAGTTCGGCTACTACTTTTTCCTCGCCCACTACTTCTTGAACCGGGAGTATGCGGAAGGGAACCCCGATGAGGCACGACGCCTCTATTACGAACAGCTCGCCTACGCCTATTTCCAATTCTACTCCCTCCACGGGTTCCCCGAAGAGGCGCAGAGTCAGTACGCGTTCTACCTAGGGCTGGCGGTCGAGCAACCCTGATCCTCGCGGCCAGGTCATCCCAACGCTCCGATCGCCGCCCGACGACGGGCTCGCGGTCGGGATCAGATTCCGGGATCGCGACCTGCGGGAGAGCGTCGTTGGGAGATCCGCATCCGGGACACTTCTGAACTGTTGGCTCCAGGCATGCGGATGGGGCGAGCCGTCACCTGAGTTCTCGGCGTTGTCGATGGCTCGCGATCCGGCTAGGCACCAAGCGATTCGGTGGTGACGGCGCGCAGCTGCCCATTGGTGATCCCGAGGTCGAGAAAATCGTTGGCCAGCGGCAGGAAGCGGTCGGGGGTGTCCGTCAGGAGCACTTCGCGGATGCCGGGCCGCACGTCGGCGCCGGCTGCGGTCAGCAGTTCCCGGTCGGTGAGGAGCGTGGTCAACGCCGCGGCACAGGTGCGGGCGGAATCGACAACGGTGACGTCGCGCCCGCAGTGCCTCGTGATGGCGGAGTGGAGGAACGGGTAGTGGGTGCAGCCGAGCAGGAGCGTGTCGATCCCGTCGTCAAGCAGCGGGTCGAGGTAGTGGGCGATGACGTCGCGCGTGGTGGGCGTATCCAGCCACATCTCCTCGACGAGCGGGACGAAAAGCGGGCAGGATTTGGTGAACACATGGGTGCCCGGCCGGTGCGCCGTGACGGCCAGCTGGTAGGCGCCACTGGCGACCGTGGCGCGGGTACCGACCACGCCGATCCGCCCGTTCCGGGTGGCGGCGGCCCCGGCCTCGGCTCCGGGGACGACCACCCCGAGAACCGGGATATCCATCGCTCCCCGCATCGTATCGAGGGCGAGGGCCGAGGCGGTGTTGCAAGCGACGACGACACATTTCACCCCCATTCCCGCGAGGTAGCGACCGATCTCCAGCGAGTAGCGCTGGACCGTCTCCGGGCTCTTGCCCCCGTAGGGAACCCGGGCGGTATCGCCGAAATAGATCAGAGATTCCGAAGGAAGGGCATCGCGCACGGCACGGGCCACCGTGAGACCGCCGACACCAGAATCGAAAATGCCAATGGGAGAGGACGAGCTGGACATAGTGCTAGTCGCTACGGAGACATCCCAACTCCCCGGCAGACAAGCGCAATCGTCCCACGGAGTCGTCCGGACGGGAGAACCGACGCCGCACGTATCCAGCCAAACAGTTTTTTTCTTGCGCCGAGCAAATTCCAGCGTATTCAAACATTCATTTCAAACGTTTGTTTGATGCGCGGAATCGCGTTTCAACTTACTCGAACGTTCGATACCGTGACCACTATGAGAACGAAGATGAGCTTGGGGCTGGCGATGATCGGTCTGGCCGGTTGCGCCGTCGGACCGGATTACGAGACGCCGGAAACCGGGACGCCGGCCGCCTACAAGAACACGCTCGGAGGAGGGGCGGGCAAGGGCGGCGCATTGCGGGAGGACTGGTGGAAAATCTTCGATGACTCCCGCCTCCACGGGCTTATCGGCCGGGCGCACGAGGCCAACCGGGATCTCCGGGCGTCGTTCCAGCGAATGGAGCAGGCGCGCGCGAGCATCCGGGTGACCCGGGCGGATCTTTTCCCGCAGGTGGACACCTCGCCGAACCTGCGGCGGAGCCGGAGCTCGGAGGAGGTCGATTTGGGAAGCGCCGGTCAAGCGGGATCGTTTGGGCTGGGACGAACCACCTCGTCCTACGCGCTGCCCGTCAATGCGGCATGGGAGATCGACCTTTTCGGCCGTGTGCGCCGCAGCGTCGAGGCGAGCACGGCGGACGCCCAGGCTCAGGCCGAAGACTTCAGCGCCATGCGGCTGTCCGTCGAGGCGGATGTCGCCAGCACCTACTTCCGCATCCGGGCACTGGATCGCGAGATCGCGCTGGTGGCCGAGAGCGTCGGGCTCCGGAAAGATTCGGTGGGACTCGTGCAGCGTCGCTTCGACCTCGGGGCGGTGGGCGAACTCGATCTCGCGCAAGCGAAAACCCAGTTTGCGCAGAGCGAGGCCGAGCTGGCCGGACTGCAGCGGCAGCGCTCCCAGTTCGTCAACGCGCTGGCCGTGCTCGTCGGCGAGCCGGCTTCCGACTTCACCGTGGGAAGCCGCCCGCTGGCCGGCAACGCCCCCCGCATCCCCTCGGGCCTGCCGTCCGAACTCCTCCGTGCCCGACCGGATATCCGGCGCGCCGAGCGGATGCTGGCCGCTGCGAGCGCGCGGATCGGCGTGGCCACCGCCGCATTCTACCCGTCGATCACGTTGGTGGGCAATGTCGGCGTCAGCGCCGCCGAGGCCGACCGCCTCTTCAATGCCAGCGCCGCCACCTGGGCGATCAACCCGTCCGTCAGCCTCCCGATCTTCCAAGGGTTCCGGAACGAGGCCAATCTCGAGCGTGCCAAGGCCGCCTTCGCCGAGCTGCGCGAGACTTACGAGGGCACCGTGCTCACCGCCCTCGCCGAGGTGGAAACCAACCTCGCCGCATGGAAGTTCCTCCGCGTGCAGACCGACGCCCAAGACCGCGCGGTCACCGCCGCCGTCCGCGCCCGGACGCTAACCACGGAACAGTACGACGCGGGACTCGTCGACTACCTTTTCGTGCTCGACGCCGAGCGCACCGCGCTCGCCACCGAACGCGCCCTCGCCAGCCTGACCGGCGACGACTTCGTCAACGCCGTCAATCTCATCCGCTCCCTCGGCGGGCGCTGGTAGCGCCGGGGCGAGGCGCCACATCCGCTTTTTTATGTACCAAAGAACGATCATCTTGGGGTTGGGCTTCGTCGTCCTCCTCACCAGCTGCGGCAAAGACGCGGCTCTCCCGCCCCAACCGGGTCCGCCGGAGGTCACCGTCGGGCGTGCCCTCGAGCGCGAGGTCACCGAGTGGGACGAGTACATCGGCCGGCTCGCCGCCATCGACGACGTCGAGCTACGCGCCCGCGTCTCGGGCTACCTGGAAGAGACCCACTTCAAAGACGGGGACATCGTCGAGGTCGGCGAGCTTCTTTTCACCATCGATCCGCGGCCCTATGAAACCGAGGTGGCCCGCGCCAACGCCCGGCTCGCCCAGGCCGAGGCGGCACAGTCCTTGGCCCGCTCGAACCTCAAGCGTGCCGAAACCCTCCTCGAGAGCAATGCGATGGCCGCCGAGGAAGTCGATATCCGCCGGGGCAACGAGCTGGCCGCCGACGCCGAGGTGCAGGCCGCCCAAGCCGAGCTCGATGCCGCCACGCTCCAGCTCGAGTTCACCAAAGTCACCGCGCCGGTGGCGGGTCGGGTCAGCCGTGACCTCGTCACCCCTGGCAACCTCGTCACCGGCGGGTCGGACTGGCACGGCGACTGGCACGGCGACCTGGGCAACTTCCACGTGGGCCGGGCGGATGTGGCCCGATTCCTCGAGTGCGGCAGCCTCTGAGGACCGTCGGACGGCCCCGTCCGGCCCCGGATGCCAA